>JAKSCP010000318.1 GCA_022360535.1 Pseudomonadales bacterium
AGTTATCGGAGAGGCTGGACCAGACACCGAAGGGATCGACAGCGGGATTGGTGAAATCAAAGTCCGGCACGCCATTAGGAACACAGTTTGGTCCCCCCAGGCCTTGAAGTGCCAACTCAGTGCGGTCCCGTTGCAGAGTCAGATAGTTCTGCTCGACGCTGGAGTAACTCCAGGAGGCGCTGATGTCATAACCGATGGGTCGATCGGCAATTTCGAATTCACCGCGGAATCCGGCCTGAAGCCCGGATGTCACATTGTCAGTGATCAGGGTATTGCCCATACGCGGCCAGCCTGTCGCCACATTGTTGGTCGTGAACATGGCTGTGCCGATACCACCGTTGGCGATGGAGATCGGTGAATTGGTGATGTCGTCCGCGGTAGGTCTGGTATTGCCAACCAAACCTGCAAAGGCGCCCAATTCTATCGTCGAAAAGATCCCCTGAAGCGGACTGGGTGGCGCTGTGCCTGGAGGTGGTAAGAAGAAGTGGGCTGAACGTGAGCGCGTTCTGCCATCACCTTCCCTTTCGGTCTCCGCATCGGAATACTGAAAGAAGGAATAGAATTCCACATTGTCATTGAATTGATGTTCGAATGTACCTGCCAGGCTGGTACGTTCTGCTCCGACAGCGATGAAATCGTGCTGCACGGTAGCTTCGTTACAATTGCCATTGGGCGATCCGAAATTGCTGAAGCGGTTGTCAACATAGAACGCACCGGCTGGGCCACTCTCTGACAAACACAGTGGATCCACCAGTACCAGAGACGCGGCTAAAGACTGTGACAACCCGAGTTCTCCACGTTCCACCGCCTTCCGTGCTGTCAGTGCATCATCGATGTATGCCGGATTTACTGCAGCGCCGCCGAGCGGAATGGGAGTTCCCAACGAACCTACCCGGCCGTTGAATTGAGTTAAATCTTCGGAATACCAGCTGGAATCCACCGTGCCAACCGGGTCGCGATTGAAATACTCACCGGAGATTACAAAGTTGGTGCGGCCATCGTCACTGCCCCAACCCCAGATACCGGAAATGGTACGTTCGTTGTCGGTACCGGCTTCTTCGATACCGCCGATATCGCCGTACAGTTCCAGTCCCTCGAAATCAGTACGCATGATGACGTTGACCACACCGGCAACCGCATCGGAACCGTAGAGTGCCGAACCACCGTCGGTCAGCACTTCCACCCGGTCGGTCATGACCAATGGGATCGCATTGAGGTCGACGAATTCCTGACCGGATGAGGTAACCACCGCAGCCGGAGTGAAACGCTTACCGTTAATCAGAGTAAGTGTCGAGTTGCCTCCGAGGTTCCGAAGGTTTACTGACGCGGTACCGGTAAGCTGACCTGCATCATTGGTACCGGCGATAGAGGTGTCCGAACCCTGATTTACTTCCAGGTTTCGGATGACATCCCAGATGACTGCGGCACCCTGTGCTTCGATACTGTCTCTGTCGACGACAGTAACCGGTGAGGGGGCATCGATTGCCGATCCTCGGATATACGAACCAGTAACCACCACTTCTTCAACGGCGGGCTGATCTTGTGCGGCCCCTGGCAAAGCCATACCAGCGCTGGCAAGCATGACTGCCAGGCTAATGCCGCGACGTTTACTGGGGAATGAATTACGCATGATTTCTCCCTTGAGTTACTTCTTGATGAGTCTTTTATTTGTATATTTATAGTTATCGCCGCTTTTGTTTTTATGTGGCAGCGCGCAGGCACTACGCACGGGTGGCGACAATTATCGCGAGTATAGAGCTATGGACTGCCACAGGCAATTGCTATCGATCGTTTGTTCGAAAAATGAGAATAACCGTAACACTCTGAATTCTGATGAGTTTTCCTGTAGGCCGATGAAGATTTAACAGGCAATTCAGGCACTCAAATCGAATGCCTTCAGTTCCGTTGCCGACACAACCAGGAACAGCTGATTAGCGAGTAACTGAGCAATTTCACCCGCATTGCCAATGAAACAGCGCAACGCCACATATTTCGCGACGATCAGCGGTTGGTTTTGTAATTTTCCATGGCCTGGGTTATGGTCGAAAACAGTGTTCAGATTATTCTCCGGGATGTAACACGTGCCCAACCCCCTGCTTCTTTTTGGTGCGCAGATCGTTGCCATCATGTCAGTTCTGCTGCTGGCCGCTGGCTATCTGAAAACTGATCCTCGTGCGGGTAGCGCCAGAACTTTCGGCATTATGGCCATCTTTGTCGTGTTCTATCTGTTGAATGGCATGACCAGTCCCAATATTGATCCCAACTTCCGCATCGATCTCAGTGCCATCAGTCTGCTCATTACTCTTGGCGTCAATGCCATCTGTGGCTTGTTCATGATCTATTGCTTCCTGATTTTCCACGAGCAACAGCGCTTCCCGGTGGCGCTTGGAGCAGCTTTCGCCTTGCAGGTGTCCCTGGATTTCTTGTTAGCGCTGCTGAATACCTCGGAGGGTGGCGCTGCCGCTAAAGGCTCGGCGCTACTTGCAACCAGCATGGATGTATTGCAACTGGTGTTTGTTGGCTTCGCTATCTATTGGACTTTAAAAGGTTGGCGCGCAGACCTTGTGGATGATCGACGGGTGTTTCGGTGGTTTATCATCGGTGTGCAAGGGGCGCTCATTTTTATCATCGTGTTCGTCGAGAACTTTCTGCTGCCAGGCGGATCGGTAAATGATGCGACCGGGCAAGCACTGATCGTTTATTCCATCGCTGCACTGACTCTGGGTATGTTGCTAGCCGCCATGCGGTTCGATTTTGTCTCCCTAAGCTATGTGATACGCAGGGTCGCAGAGTTAGCGGAGGAACCAGAGCAGGAAGGAGTGAAGACGTTTGATATCGACTCCTTCAACGACACGTTTAAGAATGGCAAGTTGTATCGAGAGGCTGGATTGACCATCTCTATGCTTGCCAAGAAGTTAAATATGCCGGAATACCGTCTTCGTTCTTTTATACATAAACAACTAGGGTTTCGAAATTTCAATGCCATGTTGCATAAATATCGAATCGAGGACGCGAGCAAAGCTTTGTCTGATCAGGAAAACCAAAACGTACCGGTTCTGACCATCGCACTATCGGTGGGGTATCAATCGATTACCCCCTTCAACAATGCCTTTAGAGAGATCAAAGGCGTTACCCCTTCCGAATATCGAAAACAACATTTGAGTTAGTAATAACTCATTTGTGAAAAATAAGCTTCGCTTGCTCGTCGTTAACGGTTGTTTGACTTACTCTAGCTGGATTTGGCTTCCACCCCTGGGGTATTCTTGCGCTGGTTTTTGGAGCGACTGATTTTCGGCTCCACACAGAGACAAAGCCGCTGATTCTTGATTAGCCTCAAAGACTGATGGCGCTAGAATTGGCTAGCATTCAAGGGCCTGCAAAAGGCTCAGCACCGGCGGCAACAGCCGACATTTATGAATGGCACTTGGGAGGGCATGGTGTTAAACGAGTTTGTCTACAATATTGCAATCTGGTTGGATGACACCCAGTGGAGTACCTTGCTGCATGAATCTTATTACATGTACGCATGGGTTGAATCGACCCACGTGCTTACCCTGATGGTGAGCCTGGGTATGTTGTTCCTGATCGACCTGCGCATGCTGGGTTATGCCTTGCCCGATGTGCCAGCCAGCAAGTTGGCGGAACGCCTCAATATTCCCATGCTGATAGGCTTCACCGTGATGTTTATCACCGGCATCCTGCTGTTTTATGCGATCCCGGTGCGTACCACACAGAGTCTATGGTTTCGCATTAAAATGGTGCTGTTGGTTGCCTGCGCAATCAATGCTTATCTGTTTCATAAAAGAATGAACGAATCTGTTTCCAGCTGGGATAATGAACCGCGAGCACCGAGTCGCATTCGAATGGGGGCGCTTCTGTCCCTGGGATTTTGGTCCATCATAGTGATATGTGGGCGTTTCATCGCTTACGACTGGTTTGATTGCCGACCTGACTCAGCCGGTTTTATTGCCGTCTTGTCTGGTTGTATAGACGGCCAAACTCGCTTCTAGCCCGTAACGAGGACATAGTAATGCCAGTTTCTTTTTTCTCCGCCTATTCGCGCACCATCGCAGCAAGCGCTGTTATCGTGTTGTCGATATGGGTTTTCTATGGCGGTTTGAGTGCCGCAGTTTATCCAGGTTTGTTAGGTTTTTTTGAGTGGTCGGAAACCACCTGGTTCGGTGTAATCGGTAAAACCTGGGGTGCAGCATTCGCCTTTATCGAAGCTATCCACCTGATCGCGCTTGCGGTACTGGGCGGTAGTATTATTGCCAGCGATGGTCGCGTCCTGGGTTTGGTCTTAACAGACGTTTCAGCCCGAACAGTGATTGATCGTACCCATACGCTGTTTGCCTGGTCATTGGCAGTGCTGCTATTCACAGGTGTTTTTATGGCCTGTGGTGTTGCCACGAAGATTTACTACCTGCAGGTCTTCTGGTTCAAGATGTTGGCGCTCGGCGCTGGGATGCTGTTTCATTATTTTATTCGCAAACCTCTTTATCAGTACGATTTGTCGGAGCTGAATCCTGTTGTGGTGAAAATGACGGCAGTTTCTTCGCTCCTGGTTTGGTTTTTGGTTGCGGCCGCTGGTCGTTGGATTGGTTACAGCGGATAGCAGGAGGCGACAATGAGTGAGAATACAACAGTGAAAGATGATGAAACGAAAAAGAATGACGATCAGACGGCTGCGTTAATCGTTGCGCAAACGTTTATCGCTTTTTCGGCCATCTATTGGTTTCTGCAAATAGAATCAGTGCGTGAACTTTTGCAACTGGCTTATGGCTAAGCTTCGCCTGACATAATTCAGCCTCAACCAACACTGAAAAGAAAAGGGTGTCAGACAAATGTCCGACACCCTTTTTTATACCCTGGTTTTTGTTGGTGAGTTTACTGTAATGGTGAATAGTCGGTGGCCACCATGTACTCCCGTTCGATGCCGGCGAGAATTTGACCGTTGGCATTCGAAGCGGCTGCCACTTCCTGCCATTCAGGATCCTGTATGAAGGCTTGCCAGGAAGCATCGGCTGCCTCTCTGCTGGCATGTTCCAAAACATAGATGAGTGTGTCATCCGCCTTCTCTTCATCAGTTGGAGTCCAGTAAGCAACGACTTCCATGCCATGCTTGGCAAAGATACGTGTTGTATGGTCTCTGAATCGAGCATGTAAATTGTCCAGATTTCCTGGCGTAGCTGTATACACGCGCAGCTCGAAAGCTTTCTCATTCTGTGCAGAAGCACTATAGAACATGCCTATAACCACGCCCAATGTGATCGAAAGTAGGGAAATTCCCGTAGTTTTTATTAACTTGTTCACTAATCTCTCCTGGGGCTGTTTGCCGAATTTGCGGCCAGTATAAAGAAGCCTCGATGCAATAGCGACCAGACCAGGGGGCGCAAAATCCGCCAAATTCGGTAGCTGTACCCCCTTATTTGGTGCTAATGTTGAGGTGGATTCTGAGATTAGAATGATGAAACCCACGTATTTTCTCGTCATTTTCTCTCTTCTGACCCTGCTTTCGAGCAAGTCCATTGCTCAGGGCTTGGGAGCAGAAGACAGCACACTCCTCGCGGCCCTGGAACAGTTGGAGGCGCTTGAGAATACTGCCGGCAATACTGATCTGGTGCTGGCGGAACCCCTGTTTCAATTGGCGGAAGAATACCGCCGGCGCGGACGCTTTGCAGATGCCCATTCGGCGCTAGATCGCGGCATGCAAATCGTTCGTATTAGCGGTGGTCTCTACACCAGAGACCAATTGCCCTACCTTGAAAAGAAAATTGAGAATTTCTCCGACTGGGGGGACTGGGAATCTGCTCGTGAGCTAATGGAGCACCTGCTTTGGTTGCACCGCACTAAAACCACCCGAATCGATTCGCCGTTGCTGGAGGATCTGATGGAGCTCGCACGCTTTCACATACGTGGAATCAGTGAAGATTCTCAGGAGTTCCAGACTTACCATTTTCGTCGCGCCTCCGCCTCCAATTGGCTCGCGGTTGCAGCCGCCGAGCGGTTGTGGTCTCGCACTGACGAACGGCTTATCCCGATGCTGTATAGCCTGCTGCACCAATACCACCTGCAGACTGTCGCAGTAGAACGAGGTGGGCGAACGGGTTACGAATTACGGGAGATTCTTCCGGGCTCGGATTTGGTTCGGGATCGCTCGGATATGATTCAGTATTTTTACCACACTGGATTACGACTGCTGCGACAGATGGAAGATATCTATAACGCCACCGAACCACCCAACGCCGAAGCCTTAGCCATGACTCGCCTTTATAAGGCCGACTGGCATGCCATGTATTCCGAACGGGAACAGGCCCTGGAGTCCTACAGCGCCGCATTCAATGGCCTGTTAGAGGCAGGAGTCTCAAGAGAGCTGGCAGATCGTTATTTCTCCAGTGCCAGCCTGTTGCCGGAAACTGAATTCCACGCCAGTCTTAGTAACGCGATGGCAAGCCGCATGGTTGAGCCAGCACTCAGCGGCATCGATCTGGAATTAGCCGCAGCCGAGTCTGCTCTGTATTTTGCTGAGTGGAGTCCCAATTTCCCCTACGTTAGATCACCTTTGTCGCGCCCATTGAGTCAAAACCTGGACAGCAATTTTGCCCTGTTTTCTTTCAATCTTTCCGGGGTCACTGAAATCAGCAAGTGGCTTAGCAGGCAGAGTGCGCAGGATTTTGGCGAACTCCTGGATGTGACGGTGGTGAAACCCCATGCCAGCTTCTCTCAAGACGAATCGGAGCTCCGGCAAAGACTGCAGTCCCTCGACATTAGACCTCGTCTGGTGGATGGCTTGCCACAAGAAACTTCAGCGACCCTGGTGTATCGCCCCGCAGTGTATAACCTGCCTTAGGTTTTTCTAAAGACCCGTCTGTCCACAGACCTTTGAGTGAATTGCTCAGGTTCTGTCTGTGCTTTTCATTCTAGTCTAAAGCTTTGGCGGATCGGTGCCGACGCTATTAGTAAGGCTTTTCATTCACCAGATAAGAGAGGAGGAACACGGGCCCAGGGCCAACCAATGACACAATTCGGTAACATTCGATTCATAAGGGGTTCGAATAATTATGAGCGAAGTGAAACTTGTCAAAAGCTCAATTGACAGCAGTACGTCCTCAAACCCAGTGTGCTATGTCCTAGACACTAATGTATTGATTCACGATCCAACCTCCATCCTAAATTTCGACGAACATCACGTCGTAATTCCCATTACAGTTCTTGAAGAGCTGGACTCGCTTAAGAGTGGGCGCCAATCCATTGCGGCCGACTGTCGCCAAGCTATTCGAGAACTAGACAAGCAGTTAGGTAGAGCCAATCCTGTAGAAGTAGAGGATGGTGTCCAGATTCAACGTTGTGAAGGTGACGAGAGAGGCGGGGTATTATCGGTTCTAATGACTGAGACACCTGAGAACCTGGTCATGCTGCCAACTCACCTAAACGACAACCGTATTCTCAATGACGTTGGTTTTCTCAAGCAGCGATATCCAGACCGCAGGGTTGTACTTGTTACCAAGGACATCAATGTCCGACTTAAAGCGCGTGGCTGCGGCATCGAGTCCCAGGACTACCACAGCGATCTGCTGCTTAGTGACATCGAACACCTGAACAAAGGTTATCTGGAGTTTACCGGTTCCTTTTGGGATCTGGTGGATGATGTGGAAACCGTGCAGCAGGATGGGCGTACTGTGCATCGTCTGGCCAGGGAAGTTTTCGGTCAGGAAGTGTACCCCAATCAATTCTTGTTCGATGAAGCAGGTTTTGTCGCCAGAATTCTATCGACATCAACCGAGGAAATTACCTTACTGCATCTGAATCCATCGCACATGATGGAGACCGAAGCCTGGGGTCTCAAACCTCGCGATCTCTATCAGGCTATGGCACTGAATTTACTTATGGACCCTGACATTCATCTGGTAAATCTCACCGGCTCTGCCGGGTCCGGCAAGACTATTCTGGCCCTGGCAGCGGCCATCGAACAGACTGTCGCGAACCAACTGTACCGACGCATTATTGTGACTCGCAGTACTCAAGGTTTAGATGAAGATATTGGATTCTTGCCAGGCACAGAAGAAGAGAAGATGGAGCCGTGGTTGGGTGCAATCACCGACAATCTGGAAGCGCTGCATTGGGAGGATGAAAACTGCAGTAGCAGCGTGGAATATGTGTTGAACAAAGTGCCATTGATGTTCAAGTCATTGAACTATATCCGTGGTAGATCGTTCCAGAGTAGTCTCATCATCATCGATGAGTCGCAAAACCTGACACCACACCAGATTAAAACCATCGTGACGCGGGCGGGGAATGGTTCTAAGGTCATCTGCTTGGGCAATCTC
>JAKSCP010000283.1 GCA_022360535.1 Pseudomonadales bacterium
ATCTGGACGTCTCACCTGCCACAGCGAGTTCCAGGTTGTCCAGAAAAACCAAGAAAGACCAACCGTTCGCTCATAATTGTGATTTCCTTGGGAAAGCGAGGGAGTCCTATCTTGAGTATTTCAGCGATGACACTCAGAGGAACTGCAAATTTATAAATGCAGAACAACCATCTCAATCCGTGCACCAGGAGATTCTCCATACCTGCGGGGAATTGCAAAGGGCTGGTTAAAAGCCCTAAGCTCGATTCACCTGTCAATCGGGGTACAGCTGCTTGATAGCTGAGTCTCATAACTTCCCACTTTTTCAAAACCTACCCCACTGCAGAGAGTTGGCACATAACATCCCTGTGCAGTAATCATCCTCGAAATACGATTCGGCAAGACTGGCCTTGGCCTATCCGCAATAACTATTCATTGACCACTGCGCCATAAGGCATTAAATTTGCCGCTCCTGTCACAGGTGCTGACCTAAATCTGGATGTTGTCATTCATGGGTCAGTTAAACGGGAAGTCCGGTGGATCAATTCTGGCAAGATTGGAACTGATGAGTCCGGCGCTGCCCCCGCAACGGTGAGCAAGCAAAGCTTGTAAGCCCGATACCGGCCTGAGTCAGAGCAACACGCCAATTGTTCATCTGAACAATCTGGCGAACGCGATGCAGCGGAGGGCTCATCGGTAGTTGAAGCTCCTGTTCAGGATAGCTATTCACTACTTGTTATCTCTCCCTCATTGAACATTTTTCATTGAGGAAATAACTAATGCTTATTCATAGTTCCATTCTTTCAGACAAAGGTCTGAAGACTCCATTCACATGTTCGACAAAGTTCTTCTTAGCAACAGCGGTAACCATAAGTACGGCACTGCTTGCACAGCCACTAAGTGCGCAGGAGAACGGAGACGTTGAAGAAATTATTGTGACGTCCAGCCGCGTTCCGATTCCACTCAGGCAGATCGGTACGTCGGTTTCTGTCCTGGATGAGCTCGAAATTGAAGCTCGCGGGAATCTGCAACTTTCTGACGTATTGCGGCAAATGCCTGCTGTTGGCAGTACCAGCAATGGCGGCATCGGAAAGAACACAACGGTCCGCATCCGTGGCGAAGAAGGGTTTCGCACCCTGACCTATATCGATGGCATGCGGCTGCAAGACCCAAGTGCGATTCAGATTGGGACTGACTTTTCCCAATTGCTGACCGATGGCATCGGGCGCATCGAAATTCTGCGCGGACCACAAGGCCTGGCTTATGGAGCTGATGCGGGTGGTGTTATCAATATTAATACTCGCGGTATCGATGATGGCCTCTCTGTCAGCCTTGATGGTCAAACAGGCAGGTTTGGCACGAGCCAATTGTCTGGCAATGTTGCCGGCCGTAGCGGCGCTGTTGATTATTTCCTATCTGTTACAGACTACGAGACCGATGGATTTAACACACGCGATATAGACAATGTTTCACCAGATGATGATGGTTATGAGAACACCAGCTTCCACGGACGGGTTGGTTTTGATCTAACGGACGAATGGCGCATCGATCTGGTTCATCGCGATGTGGACGGTGCGAACGAATTTGATGGATGTTTCGACTCTGCCACATTCAATACAGTTCACGATTGCACCAATGACTATGATTTAAGTGCAACTAAAGTGGGCCTGGAGTACAACGGCGAATCGTTTACTCATCTATTGTCTTACACTACCACAGAATCGGATCGTCAGAATTTTACTTTGGGTTTGCCTGCATTCGGCGGTAATGGTGAGCAGGAAAGAATCGAATACATTGGTTCAGCCACTAACCTCCCCGGATTCGATCTGGTGTTTGGTGCCGACCAGCAGGAAGACGTTAACAATGGCCGAGGAAGAGATAATACTGGCGTGTTTCTCGAATACCTGAGCGATTTCTCGGACAACCTATTCTTCACAGCCGGTGTGCGCCATGACGACAACGATGACTTCGGAACTAATACCAGCTATCGCTTAAGCGGCGCCTATCTTATCGACATGGGCTCCGGCACATTGAAATTCAAAACTGCGCTGGGTACCGGGTTCCGCGCACCGAGCCCATTCGAAATTGAATACAACAGAGGCTCATCTGCATTTCCTCCCGCTTCCTTGGTTAGCTTGCAGCAGGAAGAAAGTGAAGGCTGGGAAGCAGGCATCGAATATTTCAGCGGTGACCTTCGTCTGGAAGCGGTGTACTTCGATCAGGACGTGGAAAACGCCATCTTCTTCGACTTGGCCGCATTCAGTGGCTACCTGCAAGACGTCGGCACCAGCACCTCGCAAGGTATTGAGTTGACCGCAGAGATTCCAGTTAACGACTCTTTCCGAGTCACCAGTAACTACACCTACAATGACACCGAGCGTCCCAACGGCGACCAACGCCTGCGACGACCCGAAAATCTGTTCAACCTGGGCTTAAGCTATACCGGGATGAATGGTCGTCTCAATGTAAATGGCTTCTATCGCTATCAAGCTGATTCGATAGACAGCCCGGGACCTTTGGATGACTTTGGTGTTTTTGACCTCACTGCTTCTTTTGAAATCAATGACAGCTTCCGTATCTATGGCCGACTCGAAAATGCCTTCGATGAGGAGTATGAGGAGGTCATTGCTTACAACTCAGCAGAAAGAGCTGCTTATGTTGGAGTCAACTTTCGTTTTGGTGAGTAGTGGTTAGAAGGTCGAACTCTAACCTGATAGCCCCAGCTTCGTCCTTGCCCAACCTCCAAAAGGTTAAGCAATACAGTCCCAAGGGAGTCGAATCGAACACATCCGGCTCCCTTCTTTGTACATCTATATACATTGATCAACAGTTACCAACCCAGAGAATCGCATGCATAGACGCACCCTCACACGTCAGCACCGTTGGATCGGCATAGTGCTTTTGTTGCCGTTTCTCGCCTGGTCACTGACTGGTATTTTTTTCCTGGTTCGGCCTGGTTATGAGGAAGCCTATGAGCGCATACCAGTCCGGCAATACGAGTTACCCCCAACAATAAATCTTGAAGTTGATCCCAACTGGACAGAAATACGATTGTTCCGCTCAGTCCTTGGAGACCACTTAATCATCCAGGACGCAACTGGATGGCATCATCTCGCCGCTGACACACTGCAACAGTGGCCGCTGCCAAATGAAGAGGACTTAGCCCGGTTGCTGGAAGACGCCTTTCATTACATTTCCTCTCACAAATGCTTTGGTGGA
>JAKSCP010000306.1 GCA_022360535.1 Pseudomonadales bacterium
AGTAGAGCGCAATAGCGACAGCAATACTGTCGACGAAAGCGTAACTTACAAACACGATAATCAGCCCTACGTATTCAAGCGTTAGCGCGCGTCGCTCACCAATGATGCTGATTAATGCTCCTATTTTTGGCGCCAGCCAAAACGTCAAAACTGCGTTCACCAGAGTTAACAACACCACGTTTTCTATCGGAAAGCCGAATTTTTCTACCAGGAGAAAGCCTGCAAACACCACGAATATCTGACGTCTGGCACCTGCTAGGAAAGTAAGCAGGTAATAGAGCCAATATTGTTTGCGCAGGAACAATTGTTTCTTTTGGACAACCTGGTCTTCGAAATGAGGGTAGGCAGTCCAGCAATACACACCAATACCAACTGTTATGCAGCCAGCCAGCATGTAAAGCAGAAAATAATTAGCCGTGAAAAAGTAGAGATAGAGATAAATACAACTCAACACCGCGAAGTTGCTTATTGCTCGAGTGCTAAGAAGCTGGCCCAGCACCTTGGGAGCTTCGTCCTTGCTAAGCCATTGCAGACTCAGAGAATTATGCAGGGTTTCCAGATAGTGGAAGCCAATCGACATAATTACTGTAGTGAAGTAGAGCCACAGGGCTGAAGGATAGAGCGCAGTGATTGCAGTGCCGACGCCGAGGGTGATCAAAGACAGAATGGCAAAATTTTGCTGGCGTATCAGTAACATTACCAGAATGGCAGTGAATGCCAGAAAACCTGGTACTTCTCTGAGGCTCTGCAGTATTCCGATTTCTTCACCGGTGAACGCGGCCTGTTCTACGGCGAAATTGTTGAGCAGCACTTGCCAGGTGGCGAAAGCAATGGTGTTGCCAATCGCCAGCAGGAATAGCAGGTTTTTACGCTCATTCAATGATGACGTGGACATGTAAATTAATCTCTGGAGTCAGACAGAGTTAAAACGACCGGCACGGCGCGGTGCTGGTCAGGTGACGTGCGGTGCCGGGCGATTATATCATCCTGATCCATGTCTGCGCTTTCAATTTATGCCGGTCCTGTGGCCTTTAAGCGACTGCAACAGGAAGGTATTCATCCCGATCAATTCAAAGTTCTGTTAGGTGCCTCCGGCGGCCCAAAGTGGTTCGTGTTGTATGGGTTGGATCGTGTGTTATTCGGTGATTTTCTGCAGCGCAAGTCGGGCCCTCTTAACACCTTGGGATCCTCAGCCGGGGCCTGGCGACTTTGTTGTCTCGCGACGGCAGATCCCCTTCGTGCCATCGACGAGCTGGCCAGGCGTTATAGCGGGCAAACCTATACGGAGACACCGACTGTCGAAGAAGTCACGACCAAGATGCGCGACATGCTGCAAGATGTGCTCGGCCCTGACGGCGCTGGAAGAGTAATAAACAATGACCGCGTAAAGACCCATATTGTTGCTGACCGATGCAAAGGCTTTGGTGGTTCCCACACTCGGGCGTTACAGACTGTCTTTCTGGGGATGAGTGCTCTGGCCAATGCGGTCAGCAGAAAAACCCTGTCCTGGTTTTTTCAGCGCACTTTGTTCACCAATGCCGTGCAGGAAAGTCCTTGGCGAGGTATTGCCGACATTGATACCGCTTTGGTTGCGTTGACGGAAGCCAATCTGCTGGATGCGTTGATCGCCAGCGGATCAATTCCATTTGTGTTGGAAGGAGTGCGCGATATCGTTGGTGCGAAACCAGGCCTGTATTGGGATGGCGGCATCACCGATTATCATTTTGATTTGCCGTTTTGTGCGCCTACCGATCTGGTACTTTACCCACATTTCAGTCCCAGAGTCATACCAGGTTGGTTTGATAAGAAACTGTGGTGGCGAAAACCCCATACCGCGCACTTTGACAATGTAGTGCTGCTCGTTCCCTCTCATGATTTTGTGTCAGCCTTGCCTAATCGCAAGATTCCGGACCGATCAGATTTTGTGAATTACACGGAAGCAGAAAGGCTCGAGATCTGGGACACGGTGTTGAGAGAGAGTGGGCGCCTTGGTGAGGAATTCCAACAGCTTGTGGATTCCGGGGCAGGTCTCGATAATATGCGGCTGTTAGACAGGTTTTAGGTATCGTTATGCCAACCATCAGACCAGCGACGCTTGAAGACAGCGTCCCAATAGCGCAGATATACAACTGGTATATAGAGAACTCCGTTATCACGTTTGAAGAGGCTGCAGTGTCTGCCGGTGACATGGCGCAAAGAATTGCTGTGACGGATGCCAGCAGGCCCTGGTTTGTCCTGGAACCCGATGATTCCGATGGCTTGCTAGGTTATGCCTATGCCATGCGCTGGAAGGAACGCTCTGCCTACCGATTCTCCAGAGAAGTCAGCATCTATCTGCGCCAGGACGTGCATGGAGCGGGCCTCGGGCGCCAACTCTACGAACACTTGATTGCGGCGCTGCGGGAAACCGAGGTGCATACGCTGATCGCAGGCATCACCCTGCCAAATGACGCCAGTGTCGCCTTACATGAAAAACTCGGGTTTAAACGGGTTGGAGTATTTGAAGAAGTTGGCCGAAAGTTCGATAACTATCTCAATGTAGGTTATTGGCAGCTACTGATATGAGCCCTCGAGTTTTAGTGAAATTGCCGCGCAGAATACTGGCAGTTGTGCTGCTTAGCATGCTGTTACAAGGCTGCGTGGTCGGCAACGTGGTGGGTACCGCGATAGGCGCGACTGTGGAAGTTATCAAAGTTCCGTTCCGTGTGGTCGGAGCCGCAGTGGATGTGATTATTCCTGGCGGCGACTAGGTTTTGTCTTTTGAGAAGCAATCATGACGTTTAAGGCAGAGGATTACGGTATTCCTGAGCACTACCGCCATTGGGTTGGTGATAAGGCTGAAGACTATACCGGTCCATTCTTCTTTTACATGGATGGTGAACATCCACGCACTGCCTTCAAAGTGCAGGCACACAATTGCAATGCCCATGATTCCGTTCATGGTGGTGTATTAATGACTTTCGCAGACTACACACTTTGTCTTGGGGCTAATGGTGGCACCAATGAGAGTGTCGCCACAGTAAGTTGCAATAATGAATTCGTCGCGCCAGCTTACAAGGACGAAATCATTGTCGGCGAAGCCGAAACAATTCGTCGCGGCAAATCCATCGTGTTTGTGCGTTGCACGCTGAGTGTGGACGATAGAGTAGTATTGATTAGCAGTGCGGTAATCAAGCGTATTCAGAACAAGGGATAAGGTCGGCCTGCTATCTTGTGCTTGCGAGCTGCTCGGGTAGTTGCCCGGGGCTTTCGAATACATGCGCCGGCTGTTCGGCATTGAGTTCAGTGAGATCACCATAGCCCCATAGCACTCCGGCGCTTTGTAGGCCATTGCTGTGAGCCGCCTGCAAGTCTACGTTTCTGTCCCCAATCATCAGCGCGTTTGAGTCTACCGTACCTTGTGCAAGTAGTTCTTTCAGTTGCTGCGATTTCGCCATCTTTCCTGGTGTGCCGCAGACGAATTCGAAGAATTCCATCAGTTCGAATGTCTCTAGCAC
>JAKSCP010000262.1 GCA_022360535.1 Pseudomonadales bacterium
ATGACCGTGGTTTACTTCGCCTACTTCTTTGCTATGCCCTGGTATACCCGCGCTGAGAAGACCACGACTCCTCCTGAGCGTGTCACCGGTCGCTGGATCAGCATTCCACAATTGATCGGCAGTCTGGTGCTGTTGTTCCTGCTGGTGTTTATCCCAATGATGTTGGTATCCAGCAGTGCGGAAGCAGCTTCCGCAGGTAATCTCGATTTAGAGCATGTCGAGACTGACTTCGATGACAAGGCGTCATTGCAGCGGGGGTTCCGTACCTACATGAATTACTGCGTGAGCTGTCATGAGTTAGGTTACGCTCGCTACGAACGTACAGCTGATGATCTGGAAATCGACCATGAGTTGGTCTTGGCAAATTTGGTTTTTGATGACGCATTGATTGGCGATCTCATCGAAAACAACATGTCAGAGGAAAATGCGGAAAGCTGGTTCGCAGCAGTGCCACCGGACCTCACCCTCGCTGGTCGCGTTCACAGTGCCGATTGGCTCTATACCTATCTCAAGTCTTTCTACAATGATGACAGTCGTATGTTTGGTGCAAACAATAAACTGTTCGCAAATGTAGCTATGCCCAATGTACTGCATTCACTGCAGGGCGATGTGACCTGCGATGATCACGGTACAGGCGATCCAACTCAATGTGACTTGCACCATGTTGAAGGCACTGGGTCATTGAGCCCTGAAGAGTTTGATAACGTGATAGCGGATCTGGTGAATTTCATGTACTACATTGGTGAGCCAGTGCGCGCGCGCAGACAGGAAATTGGAATCTGGGTGCTGGCGTTTCTCGCCGTGTTGTACATCCTCGCTGCGTTAATGGGAAGAGAGTTCTCCAAGGACTATCACTAGGTTTGCAGATAGATTCGTAGAACTGCAACAGACTAATAATTAGAGAGATTTAGAGGAAGTAATATGGGTGTGGTCGCCAAAAGATCGTCGATGACTTTTTATTCGGATGGAACCAGTCACTATAGTCATCGAGTACGCATCGTCCTGGCCGAAAAGGGCGTGACAGTGGAGACCATTGATGTAGATCCGGATACCAAACCGGAAGATCTGGCATCGCTCAATCCCTATAACACGCTTCCTACCTTGGTTGATCGAGATCTCGTGCTTTATGAAGCGGATATCATGATGGAGTACCTGGACGAGAGATTTCCTCATCCGCCGTTATTCCCAGTGTATCCTGTTGCCCGGGCGCAGAGCCGATTGTGGATTTATCGCATCAAGAAAGACTGGTGCACTCTGGTCGATACAATCATGGCTGGTGATGGTACGCCTTCTCAATTGGAGAAGATGCGCAAAGAGTTGCGAGAGAGTTTGATCTCCATCGCTCCAATTTTCGCGGAGAAGCCATTCTTCATGAGTGACGAGTTCACTATTGTCGACTGTTGTGTGGCGCCTATCCTATGGCGCCTTCCGGCGATGAAGATTGATCTTGGCAAGGGCAAGACAGTTAAACCACTCGTCGAGTATCGTGACCGCCTGTTCGCCAGAGATTCTGTGATGGCGAGTTTTTCGGAACAAGAAAAAGAAATGGTATAACGCTAGCGTTATATTCGAACTCCCGCTGTCGGTGTAATCATCATGACCATGACTTCGAGCCGACCCTACATAATACGTGCTCTCTATGAATGGATAGTAGAGAACGACTGCACGCCTTACATATTGGTTAATGCGTATGAAGATGGAGTGGAAGTTCCTCAAGAGCACGTCAAAGATGGTCAGATTATTCTGAACATTTCGCCAGTTGCGGTGCAGGATCTCAATCTTGCCGACGAAAGTATTGATTTCGAAGGGAGGTTTGCGGGTATCCCCAAACGTGTGCTGGTGCCAATGCCCGCTATTCTCGGTATCTATGCCAAGGAAAATGGCCAGGGAATGATCTTCGACCCGGAGGTTTCACCCCCTGAGCCTCCCACTCCCGATGGTGGAGATACACCGACTCCGACAAAACCAGATCCAATGCCGGGTCCTGGAAACAAAGGCGGGGGCAAAAAGCCCCCGCTAAGATTAGTGAAGTGAGAGTCGTTGAGCTAGTTTATATACTCAAAGACTTTTACCACTCGCTGAACTCCGGAAACATTGCTTGCAACGTTAGCAGCATTGTCACCTTCAACCTGGCTAATTAGTCCCATCAAATACACTGTGCCGTTTTCGGCGATGATCTTAACCTGATCGGAAGGAACATCGCGATTCGTCAGCATACGTGTTCGAACCTTGGTGGCTATCCAGGTATCGTTGCTCCGTGATAAGAAACTTGTTTTTCCGGAGACTTCCAATTCATTATGTATGCGCTTGATTTTTGTGCTGGCTTGGCTGGCGATCTCGGTGGCCCGTCTCTTTAACGCTTCGGATTCAACCTGTCCGATGAGCAAGACAACGCCATTGTGGCTAACCGCTGAAATGTTGGCATTCTTCAGGCTGGGTTCTTGTGACTTAATGTTCACAACAACTTTGGTTTCTATGATTTCATCCTCAACGACTGCGCCAGTAGTGCGCTCGGTTGGATCTTCCTGTATGCCCTGATCACCGGTAGTTTCAACTAGAATTGCGGTGCATGAGGACATTGCGAGAGTTAACAGAAGCAACAAAGGCAATCTGATATTCATGCGTCATCTCCTCCAAAAAGTTTGGTATCAATAAAGTCACAAAGACAATGAATTACTACTAAATGTACTTCCTGAATGCGGGCAGTGCGCTCCGCGGGTACTCTAATCTCGACATCGTCATTGGTTAACAGTGGCGCTATCTTGCCACCGTCCCGTCCAGTTAATGCAACGACAGTCATATCGCGGTCATGGGCTGCAGTAATCGCTGTCATGACATTCGCGGAGTTGCCACTGGTTGAAATGGCTAACAAGACATCGCCAGCCTGGCCCAATGCGGAAACCTGCTTGGAAAAAATCTCGTTATAGTCATAGTCATTGGCGATGGCTGTCAGAGTGGAGCTGTCTGTGGTGATCGCCACGGCAGGTAATCCAGGACGTTCTTTTTCAAATCGATTTAATAGTTCGGCAGAAAAATGCTGAGCATCACCTGCCGAGCCACCATTGCCGCAACTAAGGATTTTTCCTTCTTGCAGCAGGCAGTTCACCATGCTGTCACCAGCTAAATGCACCGGCTCCACGAGCTCCGCTGCTGATTTTTGTTTGGTTTCAATACTCTCGACAAAGTGTCCGAGTATTCTATCCTGTAAGTCCATCTTCTAACTGCTTATTCCCAAGGGTGTGGTCTCTGGTATATCGGCAGAATCGCTAGCAAAGTTACCTCTTAATGCAGCATTTCAGCCACAGATATTCTTCATAGACAGAGATTTAGTAGGGAAAGTTTCAAAGAAAGGCATTTTTAATCCAATGGATTTGCTCTCCATCATTCTTATCAGCTTGTATGGCTACCACATCGAACCGGCAACTTTGATGCTGATACTCCCTATGTTTCTGCAAGTACATTGCGGCCGCGCGTTTAATGCGAGCTTGCTTGACTGAGGTCACCGAAGCCTGGGCAGATCCAAATTCGGCGCGTGTTCTGTATCTAACTTCAACGAATACAAGCTGCTCAGGTAAAAACCTCCCGATTAAGTCAATCTCCCCGACTTTGCAATTGTAGTTTCGCTCTATTAGTTTAAATCCGGATTTCCGCAAATACCTTAGAGCTTTGGATTCCTGAACCTGACCTTGCTGACGACTAGAGAGGCGGTTAGTGAGATGACGAAAGAAAGGTGAAGGCAAATGACGATTGAAAAACAGCTTAGTCGCTGCTGCTAGCAGAAACGGCTTGCTCTTCGGCTTGACCATTCACGAATCGGGCGACCCTCAAGCTGCGATGAATGCTTTGATTCGGTGCCATAGTGAGTACACCGGTAGCACCGGGTACTTGCAGGAGATTGCCTTCCGCGAGCTGTTGAAGCCGCGCGTACAGGCGAAAACTATCCACACCCAGTGCGCGTAATCGTTGCAGTGGTCCGCTAGCTGAGCGCAAGTTGTCATTCACAGCTTCTTTCAAAGTGCCGGAAGGCTCTAAAATCCAAGGTGCGTCTGCAAACCAGATGCCGTTGAGATCGCGATCTTCATTGGGATTCCTCACGCCTTCGTAGATAGAAGGCATGGAATACACAGGCACATTCTCTGCAAAATAAAATGCCAGGGTAGGTTTGATGAGACGGCCCTGTCTTGGATTGGCAATCAGAAATATGAAGTCGATGTCTTGCCTTCTCCGCGGAGTGAACTCAATTGAATTTCGTGGCAGGAGGTCCAGGATTCGTTCCGCTCTGGTTTCACTTGAGTCTACAGCCATCAGTCGCTTTACAGTCTCCGAATAGTCGGTGGTATCGGTAAAGTCCGTAGTTGAGACAATGTTGCCACCACGCTGTTCCCAGTTACGGGAAAACTCATTGCGTAAGCGAAGGTAATCTGCGCTGGCTGGAGTAAACAGTGCAACGTTGCGATGACCAGCCTGCCAGGCGAGATTTGCCAGTTGTGCGATTTCATCTTCTGGTGCCAGACCAAACTGATAGAGATTCTCTGGCACGCTTTGCCCCGGATCCAGATAATTGAGCGCTAAGGTCGTTACCGGCAGGGCTTGTCTGGCGCTAAGCTGATTGACCAGGTCTTTATTCAGCGGGCCGATAATCAAGTCTGCTTGCGCTGCTACTGCCTGGTCGTAAACTGAAAACACGTCGTTTACATCGCTGCTGTCGAATACAGTGACTCGTGGCACTTCGCGGGTTGAATCCAGGGCTTGATAGTAGGCACTGAAAAAACCTTCCTGAATAGTCAGTCCGCTCTGTTGTTGAGTTGGGAGTATTAGTGCGATGTGGCGTGGTCTGGAGCTCCAGACTGATTGCAGCTCAGCCAGGGCTTGCGGTAAACGATTGGATGCCGAATGGCTGGACCAAACCCGCTGCCATTGAGCGATGGCATCAAGCTGACTACGGATACTGAATTCAGCGGTCCGATAGACCCGTTCCAGTTCGATCCAGCCACGTAACTCGTAGCTGGCTGCGCTGTCCGCCAGGTTTTGCAGTGCGGGGTCAGCTATTTGTTGCAATGATCGCCAGGCACGGTCAAATACATCGCTTTCAAGGCGTGATGAAAAGTAAGGTGTTACTTCTGTGTAGGCCCTAAGTGCTGATATGTGTTGGTTTTGATCTTGGTAATAATCGCCAAGCAGCTTGAAAGTGGCTGCGCCATCGGCTGTCGAGTTATCAGCACCCGCCGTGAGATTTCCTGTTAACCAACGCATGGCCGCCGCCATGTCGCCGCTGGCTCTGGCTATCCTGGCCTGCGCCATGGCGTAACGCAGCCGAACGGAGGCGGCCTGAGACTCTATGTCCTCGATTCGTTGTAGGGTATTTGCTGCGTCACGAATTAACTCCTCCGCCAGGAATTCCTCGGCAGCCTGTATGAAAAGTGTGGCCGATCTGAAGCCAGAACTGGCTTCTGCCTGACGTACCAGGGTGCGTATCTCTGCAGCAGGGGATAATGGAATCTCTGATAGCTCAGGTTCGGGAGTTTCTACACTGCTGCCACAGGCAGCAATGACTACACACAGCGCCGCAAGCCAGGATTGCCGCTGAAGTGCGAAGTGAAATTTTGCTTGATTATTCATACACTGCTTGAAGATGAGGGGTATGCCCTGGCGCACAGTTAAGAGCACCTTTAAAAGACTAATATAAGAAGCAAGAGTGGGCAATTTTTTGGAAAAATCAGAC
>JAKSCP010000452.1 GCA_022360535.1 Pseudomonadales bacterium
ATCTTTGCTCAAGCCAAGTACATGGGCAGCAATTCGGCCCTGTCCAGGACTCTCGTCCATATGAATTGAAAGATGATGGTGACGGTCATAGCGAGAAGCCCAGGCGCTGACTTCCCTGCCGCTGTCGTCTCCGGTGATTTCACCCAATAGGGTTAAGTAGTCGGGGCTATTAAAATAGCGGTAGATTTCGGTCAGTATGCGCGCGTCTTCCGGGGCATCTTCTAACGCGGTAGGAATAGTGTATCGACAGTACGCAAAAGTGAAATCATTGTCCTTAAGCGTGGCGATCTTGGGAACTAATTTCACCACCTCTTTTTCCGACATGCTGGCATAAGTTTTCGGATCAATGATTCCGACTTTGCCACCGCTCTTGTAGCCTCTGTAATGAAATTCCCAAGGGACTTTGTTTTTTAAACTTTCATACGCGGCCTCTGCAACCTCTTCGCGCAATAGGTTGTTTATGACTACATACCCAGTATCGACGTATTGCTGATGCAGTGCTGCAGTATCGAGGACGTTGATGATTTCCATTGCGTCGAACGTACTTCCTTGAAAACCAACTAAGTCAGTTGGTAAGTTGATTCAATCTGGCGCGCAGTTGGGTGAGTATGTTCGCGATCTGTGCAAACTCTGGATTTTCCGTAGTCATCTGCTGCATTTTCTCCTGCAATAGATCGAACTGTGGCTGCAGACTGGTACGTATCTCATTTTCGGAAAGTTCTGTGCCACGATTGAATGTAAATGCATTGGCATTGTCAGCGCGTGCCTTATTCATAAATTCCGGCTCACAGACTCGTTGAGAAATGTTCGAACCCGTTGGTGTTTGTCTACTGCAGCTGATTTTGAAGTCATCGTCATCAACATTAGCGTTAAAGATCGCATAAAACTGTTCTTCGGCTTCTTCGATAAACTGACTAACCTCAGCTCTATTGAGTTCGGCGATAACAATGACTTCACCTTCTTCTTCGTCCTGGGAGAAAGCGGGATAGCTAACGAGGGTAAACAGCGAAGCTAAGATTAGGTGTTTCATGGTATTGGCCTCCTGATCAGAGATTGATTCCAATTCTACTCTTCAATCAAAGATTCGGCTAAACGTTTTATCTACGACAAAGCGTCGATTGACGAGAGTTCGTCGGACTGCTTATTCATACCTGCGGCTTTATCTGCTTCGTACTGTCGCTCGGAAATTCGCCGCAGCTGCTGCAGTGACGTGAGGTGCGCATAGATCATGGCGATAAGGCCAATCTTGCGAAGTTCAAGAAACTCTTCGTCTGGCAGCTCGTTAAGCTTGTTCTCATCTACGGTGTAAATACCGTCGATACTGTATCGCTGCCCGTCGGGTCGATGCTGTAGCTGCACTATCTGTGTGGCAAGCAAGTTCTTTTCTTTTAAGAGCTTACAGATTTGAATAGTCTGTTCCCGTTGCTGCGCCGCTTGCACCAAGCCCTCAACTCGTGACTCCATGTATTCGGTTTTTTCGCCATTTTCATCAAACAGAGCCTGACCTTCTGTTTCGCTCAGCAGATGGCTGTCTTCATCGACCAGCACAACGAATTGATCGCGTTGTGCATCAGCGGCGGCGATGGCGAAGGGCGCATTACCAAATCCCACGGGGATTACCTGAGCCGGGTAAGGCTCCTGCTGGCAGTACAGATTCTGTCCTTCCCGCAGGCCCATGATGGCCACGGGCATGAATTCCTCTGAGTCCTGATTGGTGACAAACACACAGGGGAATTCGGAAGCAAGAATGAAGAAGTCCCGGGACACAATTGGAATCAGGTTCTGATTCTTGAATCGAGAATAATCACCGGAATTAATGACCTTCAGATTGGCGTGTTTGTCTTTTGCCAGGGGTACGTGGCTCGTCATACTGCATTTACCTTGTTGTCGTTCTAAAAGAAAAGTTCAGATTACTTGGATTTAGGAATCTAAGCTATTAGAGATTTTAGTTCATCGATTATATTTCTTAATAATCAATAAGTTACTAGTCTCGGTATGCCAGGTTCCCTTAAGTCGGCTCCTAAAATTGACCGTCGTCAATTATAAAGGTCCGCACAGCAAGTAGCATTAAAGTATTACAGTGGACCGGTGGAAGCTTGATGGTTTCTTGCCGGGAAGATTTAGGTGTGGAGAGTTTAGCTGACAAAAGGATACAGGTGAGGAGGATACAGGTGAGCAAAAAAAGAGATTACGAAGACAAAGTCCGTGAAAAGCTGAATGAGCTCGAGGCGGAGATCGAAGCGTTGCGTGAGCATGTGAAGGAGATGGAAGCTGAGCTGCTGCCCGAGCATGAGGAGCATTTTGAGCGCCTGCATGCTTTGCAAGCGGTGACCAAAGCCAAATTCAAAGAGCTCGTTGATTCCAGTGAAGAGACTTATGACACTGTGCGCAGTAAGCTCGAGGAGTATTGGTCTAGCCTGGGGCGAGAGGTAAAAGCCTTCGATCAGAAAGTCAAAGACGGTGAAAGTACTCTTTAGTCATTGACAATGGGTTTTGGCTTCGGGTATTACGATGAATCCAAACACTGCGCTTTTCCGTTATAGCGGAAGACTATAGTTGATCTGTTTGGAGTTAATCATGAAATCTAGGTCTTTACTTTTTCGCAGCCTGGTTGCTGTATCAGCCGCGTTTCTTGCAAGCAGTGCGTTCGCACAAGGCTTTTATGTTACCGGTGCTCTAGGTACGGCGGACCAGAATAGCTCGTCCAATACGGGTAATTTCACCTCTGCATTCGCTACCGGATCAGTAACCGGTGTAACGCCTCCGTTGGACATACCAGCAGGCGCCGGGCTGAGCTGGACCACTGAGTTCGATAGCGATCTGATTTATTCGATGGCGTTCGGCTACGATTACGGCAGGTTTCGTGTCGAGCTGGCTCTCAATCGAAACGAGAACAACGTCAACAAGCATTTCGACGTTACTGCTGCTGGTATCGATCTATCTGCGATAGACGCAGGGGTGCTGATTGCTGGCAATGAAGGCGATCTCGGGATACCAGTCTCCAGCCTGGTTCGGGATGGAGCAGGTGAGATTAAGACTACCAGTGTCATGATTAATGGATTCTATGACTTCGATTTGGGTGGTGACGTCACCCCGTTTGTCGGCTTGGGAATAGGTAATGCAAGTTCCGATATTTCATTTGCACCCTCCAATACACCCATCGTTAACGACGATGACTCTGGAATTGCATGGCAGGCGATTGTGGGCGCAGATTATGCCGTGTCAGAAACTATCTCGGTATTTGGCAGTTTCCGTTACTTCTCCGCGGAAGATGCCAGTGTCAATGTAGGGTTGTTTCCCGCGACTCTGGATGTCGAAAACGAAGTCCGGGTTTTCGAAATCGGGCTGAGATACTCATTCTAGATTTGCTCTCCGAGGCTGGGGCCCGTCCCAGCCTCTTTTACACCTTCTTTCTAAACACGGCGCGCACGAAGTTTGGTTCGACATCACCAGCCTCAATTAATTTCTGATCCAAATCCCACATGGACTTAAGCAAGCGTTTGTCTTCATCGCTGTCCGTGTAGTTTTGCGCAAAGCCTTCGAGTAAGGGAAACAAGATACCAGCAAAGAGGAACAGATGTTGGGTATCGAAAGTGGCTTGCAGGACGGGCAGGATTTCTTCGGCTCGTATGGCTTCATAAGGTGAAAGCTTTTCTTTGTCCGGAATTTGCAACTTAACGCGCACCTGGCCTTGGGGAGAGCGTCGGTAGCGTTCTGCCAGGAAGGGCCAGAGCATCTCGCAAATCTTCCGTTGCTTTTTCGTGCGTTGCAAAAAGTTTGCGCCAACGTAGTCTACTAGAACGAAGATGCCGTTTGCCTTAAGCGAGTGGTTAATCTGACTTGCCACATGTTCGATCGCTTCAAGGTGATGATAGGCCCGTTGGATATAGACGATGTCGTAGTGATTCTCAGGTAGTTCAATGGCGTTCACATCGGCAATCTGATAATCCACGCTTACCGCGTCATCTAAATCGGGTCTGGAATAGAACTTTTCTCTCTGCCCTTCGCTAATGTCGAAGGCATCGATATGCTTCACGCCAGCGGTAGAAACCAGAAATTTGTATTCGCCTTGCATGTCGCCACAGGCAAGGGATAGTGCTCGTGGTGCTTCTATATTTTTGAGTGCCTGGCGGGTTTGTTCGTTTAGGTTGCTGGCTTGCTGAATCAGATGTTGGAAAAGGGGGATAGAACTCCAGGATCTGGAGCGCAATAGTGTATTGTTCTGATCGCCGAAGTAAGAGGCTTCGCTCGCAAGCGAATTTTCAGCATCAGAATCTACTGGCACGGTTCAACTCTCTTGGTCTTTGGCTGCCTTTGGCACTCGTTTCCACAAAAGCACCGGCCCCGACTGGTCTTTCAGGAGGTGCCGGGTAGAGTGAGTTTCTCACTTAACTGTGAAGTAGTCTTATCTGGGTGCAGCAATCGTCTGCCTTTGTTCGCCGATCCCTTCGATTCCGATTCTGACTACATCACCTGGCTTTAAGTATTGAGGTGGAACCATGCCGTCGCCTACACCGGCTGGTGTGCCAGTAAAAATGACGTCGCCAGGATGCAGAGTCATGAATTGACTCAGGTGACTAACGATTTCTTTCACGCCAAATACCATGTCAGCCGTATTGCCTTGCTGACGCATTTCGCCATTCACTTCAGACCAGATTGAAAGATTCTGAATGTCTTTGATTTTATCCTTTGACACTAGATAAGGGCCCACCGGTGCGAACGTATCCGCAGACTTCCCTTTGGTAAACTGTCCGCCTCTTTCCCGTTGGAATGCGCGTTCAGAAACATCATGGCCTACGGTGTAACCTGCAATGTAGTCAAAGACTTCGTCTTCGCTAATGTACTGAGCGCGCTTACCTATCACGACAACGAGCTCAGCTTCGTAGTCCAGTTTATGGCCATTGCGCGGTTGAATGACACCGTCGAAGGGTCCGGTCAGGGCAGACGTGGCCTTCATAAAGGTAAGTGGCTCAGAGGGTAGCTGAACTTCCATTTCCGCAGCATGATTGACGTAGTTAAATCCAATGGCAACGATCTTTCCAATGTCGGTTAGCGGCACGCCAAGTCTGGGGTTGCCGGATACGACTGGTAAGTCTGATATTGGAATCTGAGACAACTCCTCCAACGAAGCCTCTGAAAGGGTGGCGGGCGTTATGTCGGAGATGTGGCCAGATAGATCACGAATCTGCCCCTGGGAATCAACGATACCAGGCTTCTCATTGCCAGCAGGTCCGAACCTTACCAGGGTGACATCTGCAGCTCCGGTTGTGCTGAGAATGCTGAACAGTAAAACAAGTCCAATTTGGGATCGTTTCAACAATGACATGTAGGGCCTCGGATAGAATTCAAGAGTTGTTATTCTTGGCCAGCAGTGTAGCCAAAAGCGGCCTGTTTGTCTTGAGTTGGCCGCTGCTGGCTTAGTCGCTCAACATGGCCTCAAGCTGCGCGGCGACGGTTTCCAGGATTTGTATCCTGGCAAACTTTTTGTCGTTTCCGGCAACCAGAGTCCAGGGAGCCCGGGATGTGCTGGTGTGGGCGATCATGTCATTAACTGCTAATTTATAGGCGTCCCACTTTTCTCGATTACGCCAGTCTTCATCGGTGATCTTATGCTGTTTGCGGGGGTCTTTTTCGCGTTCTTTGAATCTCCGTAGTTGTTCATCTTTGCTAATGTGAACCCAGAATTTGCAAAGCATGATCCCATGATCAAGCAACTGTTCTTCAAAGCTATTGATCTCGGCATAGCTGCGTTGCCATTCATCTGCAGACGCGAATCCTTCGACTCGTTCTACCAGTACTCTCCCATACCAGGAGCGATCATACATAGTGAACCTGCCTGCCCGTGGAATGTGTCGCCAAAATCGCCACAAGTAGTGGTGCCCCTTCTCCTCATCGGTTGGCGCGGCGATAGGAATCACCCGGTAGAGTCTGGCATCTATGGCCGCAGTCACCCGACGTAGCGCACTGCCTTTGCCGGCGGCGTCCCAACCTTCGAACAGCAGCACCGCATTGCGTTTCATCGTATTCATGCGCCAGGCAAGGCTATGAAGTTGTTTCTGAAGCTCAGACAAGCGTTGGGAGTACTCGCTGTCGGTAAGACTCTGCGAAAGGTCGACTCTATCGAGAACGGTTATTTTCGCTGAGTCCTGCGACTCGATGTTATCGAGAACAGAGTCAGCGGTGGGGTCAGCTTTCGCGGGCTGTTGCTCATCAGAACCAAACACAGTCTCCAGGCGCGATACAATTGTTTTTCCAGCAGCAAAGTCCCGATAGTGATAATTCGTTGCTTCAATAATATGCCAGGGTGTAGCGCCACCATCAGTCAGCCGCAAGGCGCGTTCGCAAATCTTGGCGAACTGGTCATAGTGTTTCGAAAAATCCTGTAACAGAGGTGATTTTTTGAATTTGCTGATCTTCGCATCCTGTTCCAGGCGCTCTTTCTGTTCTGGCTTAGGGAGATGGAACCATAGCTTAACTATGATGACGCCGTCAGCGGTAAGTGCTCGTTCCAGATCTCTAATTCGACCGAGCTCCTGATCCAGTTCCGCTTCGGTAATTTTACCAAAGGCCGCATCGACTATAGGGCGTGTATACCATGAGCCGAACATGATGCTGATGTTGCCGCGCATGGGCATGTCTCGCCAGAATCGCCACATACGAGGTCGATGTTTTTCTTCTTCGCTTTCCTCCCAATAAGCACAGGTTTGTACGTCTCGAGTGTCAAACCACTTATTCAGTCTATCGACGATCTCACCCTTACCAGCGCCTTCAACACCAGAAACAATAACGATAAGTGAATGCTTAGAGCGTCTGAGCTTCTGCTGCAGGCTAAGCAGGCTATGGTGGAGTTCAGGTTCGGCGGCGTTAAACTCCGATTTTGATAGTTTGCGTCCAACCTCTGCGGCTTCGAACATAGTGATTATGGCCTCGCTGATTTGAATCTAAGCTATCAAAGCCTATCAGGATCGCGTTGACGTGTATCAAGCCCGGCACGGTCATGGGGTCGTTCTTCCAGGACAAAAAAATGCCCCCGAAGACTCTGTCTTTGGGGGCATTGTTCGCTGTGACCTCATTCGATAGGAGGTCGACGTTTCAGTGTGCTGCTAACGATCTCGATAAGAGGCGGTTGGCGGCAACTGTGATCCACTCAGATCGTCGGGAATCTCACGCTCGGCCACGACTCGATGAGTCAGGGTTCCAATTCCTTCAATTCTGGCGCTAATAGTCTCGCCATCAATGAGATAACCAGAACCTGTGGCGCGCTCAACACGACCGGCACCGGTTCCTCCAGAGGTGCCACTCTGCAGCACATCACCTGGAAAGACAGTGATCAATGAAGTGGCATATTCGATCAGCTCTGGAATATTGTGAATCATGTCACCGGCACGCGCTTCCTGCACAGTGACACCATCAACTACAGTTATCTGATGCAGGCGTTCCATCGGGTCGCCATAGAACTCTTTGGGAACGATCCAAGGGCCATGGGGGGCGAACGTGTCGTGGCCTTTGCCAACGAACCAGTCCGAACGTACTCCGTAACCACCGGGAGGACGACCGCCGCGGTCAGAAACATCCATGGCTACCATATATCCAAATACATGGTCATAGGCGCGGGTTGCGGAAACGTATTTGCCTGCCTTGCCAAACACGATAGCCATTTCAACTTCATATTCAATTTCATCGCGACCATAAGGCATGATGATGTCTTCGCCATCGCCGATAACGGCGCCGCGAGTTGGCTTCAGAAAGAGATAAGGGACGCCGCGATTAATCTGGCGTTCCCGTGTACGCGCTGCAAGTTCATCTGCATTACATCCCTCACAAGCGTGGGTGTAAAAATTCACTGCGGCGTTCATGATCTTGCTGGGGTATTGCACCGGCGCCATGATGTCCACTTGATCAACAGGATGCACATAGTCTGCATTGCTGTTATCAAGCAGGCCTTCTGCTGCCATCCAATTTACCACTTCGTAGATGCGAAACTTGAGGCCGTATTCGTAGTTCTCAATGAGTCCAAGCATGTCCTCTGGCATATCCATCTTGCTGTATTGCCAATTGACTTCCATGGCCCGATTGGCAGCTTCCAACTCAACGATCAGTGAATCGTCGCGCAGGACCAGGCCAACGGTTGGCACATCATCAATAGCGAAAGTTCCTACCTTGAATGGCTCGACTGACTCAGCAGCTTGAGCTGAAACGTCGCTTGGACTGGCTATGAAAACCAGTGCAACGACAAGTGTTAGGGAGGATAGGGTTTTTCTTATCATGTCTTACTCCCGTGCTAGGCACTAACTGGACAAATAGGGCGTATAAGAGGTGCTAACGGTATCTCTCTGGCGAGAACTTGTCCAGATTTTAAGAGCCAAGGCGAGGTACAAGCCCCATAAAACGATGGGCTATACAGAGATCGAAAATCGATGTAGGTCAGGGTGCAGAGTGGCTGGTTTCGGCCGCTTTAGAGCTCAGATGTCCAGGAACGCCAGCGCACCAGGCAGGCCCTCAGAGGCAGGTATATCAATGGGTTTACCCTCAGTAGCCAGGTGAAATTCTGGCTCGTGCGCTACCTGACCAGCAGCATTTTGCTCCAATGCCTGATGGAAGGCCTGCTCCAATGCATCGTCACTTCGCGTTGGCTCATGATGGGTAAAGAAACAGTGTTTGACACCAGCTTCTCTGGCTACTGCGATAGAGGTATCGAAAGTACCGTGACCCCAACCCACTTTGCTTGGGTATTCAGCACGGGTGTAAGACGTATCAATAACCAGGGCATCCACGCCACGAATGAAGTCCACAATTTGCAGGCGGCGAGCTTCGATCTCTTGCGCAAACTCGTCATAGTCTTCGTCTTCAGGCTCGAAAATATTGGTGGGCCATTCGTGATCTCCGGTGAAAAAGACTGACTTGCCATTACAGGACACTTTGTAGCCGTAATCCATGGCCGGGTGATTCATCAAGATGTTTTCAACACTGACCGAACCGATTTCAACACGGTGTTGATCCGGCAGATCGACGTAGTCTATTTCCGCATTTAACTCGGCCTCGCGAATAGGGAAGTAGGCGTATTCCATCTGGCGGTTGAGCACGTCCTGAATTCCTCGCTGGGAGACAGGGTCTCCTGCACCATAGATTGTGACTTTGTTGCCTGGGATAAAAAGTGGGGTAAAAAACGGTAAGCCTTGGATGTGGTCCCAATGGGTGTGTGAAATAAATATGTGGCATCTGACCGGCAACTCTTTTAACAAATCTTGTGCCAGGGGGAAGATACCTGTGCCCGCATCCAGAATAACTATTTCTCCCTCGTCACCGCGGATTTCGATACAGGTGGTGTTGCCTCCATAACGCACGGTGGAAGGGCCTGGTGATGCGATGGAACCTCTGACGCCTCGAAATGTAAGTTGCATGAGCTGTTACCTTTTACTGAGAGTTAAACTGAAGCGAACGACCGGGTCTTTTCTAGTTGTTCATCGATGTTTTCAATTTGTGCTAATAAATCATCGGCATTGCATCCAAACCGACTGGCAACTTGAGCTGGTAAGTCAGTCACCTGTGGATTGCCACTATTTCCGAAAGCGATTTTTTTGGTCAATATATTTGCAGCAACCACACAATCTCGCATCGGACAATCCTGATCTTCGGTTCGCAGTTCATGATGCTCGCCGATGCTGTTGATAAGCGCTGCGGGAAGCTGCCACTTGCTTGCCAGCATGGCGCCGAAATCTGCGTGGGTTGAGCCAAAAATTTCCTGTTCCGCCACACAGAGATCGATATCTTCATTGGCGGCCTTGTTCAACGCTTGTTCCATCTCCTCCGGCATGGATTGCACCATTACAACCTTGCCAAAATCGTGCAGCAATCCGGCAACGAAATAGTCGGTAGATTCCTTGGCGGGAATTCCAATACGGTGGCTTAAAATTCGGGACAGTGTTGCTGTCCCAAGTGAATGCAAAAGAAACTCCTGGCTATCGAAACCCTCGATTGAGTTTCTCGGCAGCATGCCCACGGCGGCGATGGTGATGGCCAGGTTCTTGACCGTATTGATACCCAGCATCACAACCCCTTGCTTGATCGAAACGACTTCCTGCCGCAATCCGAAATAGGCTGAGTTCACCAGCTTCAGAATCTTCATCGTCATCACCGGGTCATGGTCAATTACCGCCACGATATCTCTCGGTGAACAATTGATATCCGCGGTCAAATCCAGCACCCGCATTACACTGTTGGAAAATGCGGGCATGGCGTCAACCATGTCGTCGATTTTTTCCTGAGGAACCATAGCCCTGACCCTTTTACTTCCTGTGGGGAGCGTATGACATGTAAACGACAGAATCGCCAATGGTCTGAACGTTAATTTCTGCCGAATTGTAAGAAATCGCCTGGCCTGGAATGGACAAAGTAGCTGGGCAAGGCTAGGGTTGGGCTATTGAGGTCTGGGCTACCGCTGCTTACTGGCCCACTTCCAGAGAAGACTTTAGAAGGAAACAACCATGTTGGAGAAGAAGTTGAGAGGCATCCTGCTAATCGCCTTGATGGGTTTTACTTATGTCGCCACTGCGGATGAGCACGAGGAAACTGCAGTTGAAATTCCAGAACCAATGCGATTTGTGACCGCGCATTCGAGCGAGTTCAATGATGAGCGAATCGACTATGAGGCAATCGCGGGGGAAACTTATATTAAAGATCTGGAGGGTGAACCCAAAGCCACGATCTTTACTTTTGCCTATCTAAAAACCAATCTCGAGGAAGGTGAAGTCCGTCCGGTGACTTTCGTCTGGAATGGCGGGCCTGGTTCGTCTTCTACCTGGTTGCATATGGGTAGTTACGGGCCAAAAAGAATAGTCGTGCCATCCGACGGAGAGCATGCAGGCTTACCGCCTTATCCTATCGTCGATGCTCCAGAGACTATTCTCGATGTGACCGACCTTGTTTTCATCGACCCAGTTGGCACTGGGTTTTCCCGAGCGCTTGGTGAATATGAAGGGAAAGACTTCTGGGGCTTGAATGAAGATGCAGACTCAATGGCCTTATTCATTCAAACCTGGATCAACGAACAAAACCGCTGGAACTCGCCAAA
>JAKSCP010000207.1 GCA_022360535.1 Pseudomonadales bacterium
GAAACTTTCGTCGATGCTGCCTTCGCGTTTTCCTTCACCATGCTGGTAATCAGCATTGACGAAATCCCTCTAAGTCCCGCAGAACTCTTCGAATTGTCGAAAGATATTCCGGCCTTTATGCTGAGTGCACTCATCATCGGTGCCATCTGGCTATCTCACTCCAACTGGAGTCGAGTGTTTGGTTTGCAGGACAGGGCCACGGTTAATCTCAGCCTGGCGTTGGTGGTGCTGGTACTAATCTTCGTCTATCCCATCAAGCTGGTTTCTCAGGCGACAGTTCAATACTTTGCGTTAACCGTATTTGATATTGAATCTATGGACACTGGGCTATTTCTTAACCCAGGTTGGGCCAATAACGAAGTGGCAGGGTTGTTCGTATACGTTGCATTGTTTTTGATTGCGCTTGCCGCCATCGTGATTGCTTTCTCACAAAATGCGTTGCGCTACCAAGAACCGCTTCATCTCAACGACGTGGAAAAGAGATACTGCTATGCGATGACTGTTACCTGGCTGGTTGTAATTGCAACCGCAATTCTGTCACTGATCGCAGCGAACATCTATGAGGCAGAACGAATCGCTCGAGCTGGTCTGGTGTACATCACGCTGTTCGTTTCTATTCCCGTTGTTAATACGCTGTATTTTCGATTGGTCACCGACGCTCCCGCTTCTGAGGAGTGAAGCAAGCTTACTCCGTTCAAAATTATCCGGACTATTCTTGTTGTTAATTGCTGCAGATGCCTGGCTTCCTGTACAAGCTTAGGGTCGATCTGTATAATCTGGTTTTTGCGGATATTGGAAATCTTATGTTACGTATTGCTGAAGAGGCTCTAACATTCGATGATGTTCTGCTTCTGCCCGCACACTCCTCAGTACTCCCTCGATCAGTAAGTCTGGAAACCCGAATCACCAAAGGTATTTCGTTGAATATTCCTCTTGTCTCCTCGGCAATGGATACTGTCACCGAAGCACGCCTGGCTATCGCTATGGCTCAGGAAGGTGGATTGGGTGTTATCCACAAAAGCATGAGTGTGGAGAAACAGGCTCGAGAAGTGAGAGCGGTCAAGAAGTATGAGAGCGGTGTTGTTAGAGATCCCATCACTATTCCTGTCGATGCAACCATTCGTGATTTGGTTGCACTCATGAAAGAGAATGACATTTCTGGCATGCCAGTAGTAGATAGCGGGGGGCTGGTTGGAATCGTAACCAGCCGCGATGTGCGCTTCGAGGCCAATCTGGATGCAGGCGTAGAATCCATCATGACGCCGAAAGATCGTTTGGTTACGGTGCAGGAAGACTTTAGTCTGGATGAAGTCAAAGAGCTGTTACATCGCCACCGAATTGAAAAACTCCTGGTAGTCAATGGCAACTTTGAACTTAAAGGGCTGATTACTCTCAAGGACATTCGTAAATCGGAAGACTTTCCCAACGCCTGCAAGGATGAGCTAGGTCGCCTGCGTTCTGCTGCCGCCGTTGGCACTGGCGGAGATACGGAACAAAGAGTTGATGCGTTGGTGGAAGCAGGGGTTGATTTGCTGGTCGTGGATACGGCCCATGGGCACTCACAAGGCGTTATTGATCAGGTAAAAATGATCAAGGGTAAGTATCCCTATCTCTCGGTGGTGGGCGGCAATATTGCCACGGCCAAAGCTGCGCGAGATCTGGTGGAAGCCGGTGCCGATGCAGTAAAAGTCGGTATTGGGCCGGGGTCTATCTGTACTACCCGGATCGTCACCGGCGTTGGTGTGCCGCAAATCACTGCCGTTGCGAACGTGGTGGAAGCTGTTAAAGACACTGACGTTTGCGTCATCTCAGATGGTGGCATTCGTTATTCTGGCGATATTGCCAAAGTAATGGCTGCTGGGGCGCATGTCGTCATGGTGGGTAGTCTGCTAGCCGGTTCTGAAGAAGCCCCTGGTGAAGTAGAGCTCTACCAGGGACGCAGCTACAAATCCTATCGTGGTATGGGTAGTCTTGGCGCTATGTCATCAAGTCAGGGGTCCAGTGATCGCTACTTTCAGGATATTGAATCGGGTACTGAAAAGTTGGTGCCAGAAGGGATTGAAGGTCGGGTGCCTTACAAAGGTCCTATGGCGGCTATCGTGCATCAACTCATGGGTGGGCTGCGTTCGAGTATGGGTTATACCGGATCCACCAACATTGATGATATGCGCACGAAGACGGAGTTTGTGAGGATTACTGGAGCGGGTATGAGTGAGTCTCATGTCCACGATGTAAGTATTACCAAGGAAGCCCCTAACTACCGCGCTAGTTGATAACGATGCGCCCCTGATTGCGCGATACGGCGTTGGAAGCAATTTTTGAAGTGGTCACATACTGACTGTATGCTCCCACTTCAAAAATTGCTTCCGCCTTGTCTCGCACAACCAGGAGCACATCTCGAGATCCCAACGAGTTTTCAATTGGAACCATCTAATTCAGTTGGTTCGGAGCTTTTTATTTTTTGAAATGACTACACCGAATATTCATAGCCAAAAAATTCTGATTCTGGATTTTGGGTCGCAGTATACCCAGTTGATTGCACGCCGCGTGCGAGAGGCTGGTGTGTTTTGTGAGATATGGGACTATGAGGTAGCGGAGGAAGATTTCAAGGCGTTTGCACCCCAGGGAATTATCTTCTCCGGTAGTCCTGAATCTGCCAATACCGAAGTGTCACCCCGACCGCCGGCGTTTCTGTATCAGACTGGATTACCTATTTTGGGAATCTGTTATGGCATGCAAACGATGGCAGAAGAATTTGGTGGCAAAGTAGAAGCTTCTGCCAAGTCCGAATTCGGATTTGCCCAGGTCAATGTCACCGACACTTGCGCGTTGCTGGAGGGCATAGAGGATCGCATCACGGAGGTCGGCGAATCGCAATTGGATGTGTGGATGAGCCACGGTGACAAAGTCACTGAAGTACCACCAGACTTCCGCCTGGTTGCTGCCACTGACAGCGCACCCATCGCCGCCATGTGTCACGTTGAATTGCCTTTGTTCGGGATACAGTTTCATCCGGAAGTGACCCATAC
>JAKSCP010000128.1 GCA_022360535.1 Pseudomonadales bacterium
AACAGGATGCCTTCGCGGTAAAAGCAGATATAGAGGTCGTAGAGTTCGTATTCGCCTCCTCCCTGAGGAAGGATGGAAGGGAAGTGGATCATGGCTTCTTTACCAATGCTATCCACATCCTCATACAGCTCTTTCAGCACACTCAGCTTGTTTGGGTCGATAGCTGAGTAAATTTTGATCAATGCCTGCTGGGTAAGGCGTTTCTTTGCTGCCGCCATATGGGGCTTAAGCAGCTCCTTTAATTGCTCCTGGTCTTGAACCGGCTGCGCGCTAAACAGCAGCTTCAACAGGTTTCGAGACTCCAGATCGCCTGGCAGATCCTGGCCCGCTGAGAAGAAGGAGGAAGCGGATTTCTCATTCCACCATATCAACTCAAAATTGTTGTTCACCATGTAGGCTGGGCCGGGAAAGTTATCGATCGTGGCTTCAATAGAAAGGGCGGTGAGCGATCCCTGCCCACCAACCGAGGATAACTGGTCGGGTAAATCATCCGCGGAGGAGTCCGGGGAAGGGGATTTACCACTGATTTTTTCGGCTATCTCCTGCATGGAGTAGCCAGCTTTTTTCAGCTCTTGCACTTCTCTTATACAGTCCACCGCATCGTCTTCGAAATAGCCCAGGCGGGTAGCACGTCCTTCACCATCTACCGGGCTCATCACTACTGGATTAGGCAGGATGCCCAGGGCTACATAGTTGTTGAGGGTAGCGCGGGAAATACCAGTAATTTCAATAAGTTGCTTACTATTTAGCATGGTTTTTCCGGTACGGCTGCAAGAAAGTTTGGGCAGTATAAATAGACTGTCCAGATAGTGTCAACTGTCTAGTTGTACAGTCTAATTAACTTGGTGGGATAATGGGAGCAAGTTAGACAGTCCAAGTGGAGCTAGGCTGACTAAACATCCATCTGGTAGGCTTCGCAGCGCGTAGTTAACTCAAGAGCTTTGCTCCAACACGGAGGCAGTCAAAGAATGGACGTGAATTTCAAACGGATTTCAGTAGACGAAGCACAGCAACTCATAGCTGAGCATCCTTCCAAGGTTCAAATCGTCGACATAAGAGACGACGAATCCTTCGAGAATGGCCACATCGAATCCGCTTTCCATCTACACAACAGCAATCTGCAGGATTTCATTGCTGGCGCCGATCCGGAGCAGCCATTACTGGTCTATTGCTACCACGGTCATATGAGCCAGGGTGCGGCAGCATTTCTGGCCGAACAGGGTTTTGGGGAAACCTACAGTCTGGACGGAGGTTATGAGGCCTGGTCGGAACTGGAGTCGTCAGCCTGAGATTGCTCCAGCCGTTGTTGTTCGGCTTTATCGATTTGACGCTTATAGGTCATTACCGCAACCATATAAATCATATTGAGCATGGCCCAGGAGAAGATTTCGAAAGGCCAGAGTCGGTGGCTATTGGAATCTGCCAGACGGGATAGAACGATGATTCCTATCCATAGGGCCAGCACCAGAAGAGGGAAAATCGCTGCCAATCGCCAACCACCAGTCCATTGACGCAGGGCAGCGGCTGGTAGGGCCGCGCTGGCCAGAGATACAGCAAGTACGATTACAGCGATGACAAAATTCCACCATACCGCGCTTTGCTCAGACTCTGCCTCTGCAGCGACCAGATTACCCGAGACAATCAGCAGGAAAAGACCTACGGCGGACACATTAGGTCGATAGAATGACAATCGGTGCATAGCAAAATCCGCGATGGAAGCGGAGTGGATTAAAACAAACAGCCATCCAAACATAAAGCCTGGGGAGCCGGCACATACTTGTGTTGGGCTGACCCAGCTATCAACAAAGACGTTTAAATGAGGGAAGTGCCACCATGGCAGACAAAGGACTGGTAAAAGATATCTATGAGAAAGAGGTTGAGCTTAAGTATCAGCTTTACAACAGCCTGTTTCTGACCTTGCCATTGGACGCCGTCGAGCAAACCGGCTTACTCCTGCCGCTACTTGAGGAAGCCTGTAATCAGGGCTTGGAGGTGGGTCAAAGTCCCGGCGAAATCATCGAGAATTTTTTCGAGGCCCACAGGCCAAACTTCTCAGAGCAACAGAAGCTGCAATTTCTGTTTAAAGTGATTCAATATGTCGAGCGCCAGGTAGTACTCATTGATGCCCTGGAAGATTCCGCCTATGGTGCAATTCACCGCACCGAAGAGCGGGACAGACTGCGCCAGTTGTCTGAACGGGCTGCGGCAGAAGGAATGACTGAACAGCTGCAATCCCTCCTGCAGCAATTTGGGGCGCGCATCATTCTTACCGCACACCCAACTCAGTTCTATCCAGGCCAGGTGCTGGCCATCATTACCGATCTGACAGCGGCAATCACAGATAGCGATGCTGACCGGGTACGGGATCTTCTTCAGCAGTTAGGCAATACTCCATTTTTTAAGCAGGAAAAACCATCGCCCTATGAAGAAGCGGTGGAATTGAGCTGGTACCTGGGAAATATTTTTTATCCAGCGTTTGGAAAGATCATTGATCGGCTGAGTCAGCAAGGTGCGGAAGGGAATGCAAACCTGTTGAGTATCGGGTTTTGGCCTGGCGGGGATAGGGATGGTAATCCTTTTGTCACCTGTGATGAAACGCGGCGGGTTGCCGCGAAACTGCGCTTCATTATTCTGGAGTGCTATCGCAAGGACATCCGCGCACTGAAGCGGCGTCTCAGTTTCAAGGGTGTGTATGAAGAGTTGGAAAACCTCGAGCACCGACTGCATCGCGAACTGACTGGCGAAGTGGAAAAAAGCTTCACCTCAGTTAATGAATTCCAAGCGGGTCTGGATGCAATCGTAGAGACCGTTGAAAAACAGTACCAAGGCTTATTCCTCGACCAGTTGATTTCTTTCCAGCGCAAAGTAGCCATGTTTGGATTTCACTTTGCCAGCCTGGATATTCGCCAGGACTCTCGTGTCATTCAGCGCTCGCTGAATGCCGCAATCGATACCAACACTGACCTTCTGCCAGATGATTTTTCAGAGCTGCCGGAGCAAGAGCAGTGGCAACACCTTCTCGCGATCGAAGGCCCTGTGAATTCCTCGCAGATCGAAGACCCTGTGCTCCGGGATACCGTGGAGTCTTTGGCGCTGATCAAAGAGATTCAGTGTTTAAATGGTGAACGTGGCTGTCACCGCTATGTGATCAGTAATTGTCGCGGCCCCAGGGATGTAATCAATGTGATTGCCTTGAGTCGACTTGCAGGCTGGGATACTGGGGGTTTGACACTGGACATCGTGCCTTTGTTTGAAACCATTGATGACTTGCGTGATGCCCACGAGAGTATGCAGACGCTTTACGACATCGATGCCTACTCGCAACATTTAAATGCAAGAAACAAATTGCAGACGGTGATGTTGGGTTTTTCCGATGGCACTAAAGACGGTGGTTATCTGATGGCGAACTGGGCCATCTATCGTGCCAAGGAAAACATTACGGCGATATCAAGGGAGTATGGCATAGAAGTCGTTTTCTTCGATGGTCGTGGTGGTCCGCCAGCACGAGGGGGTGGCAGCACCTACAAATTTTATGCAGCGCTCGGCAAATCCATCGAAAGTGATCAGATTCAACTCACGGTGCAGGGCCAGACTATCAGTTCTTACTATGGCACCGAGGTTGCCGCCTTACACAATATCAATCAGCTTTTAGCGGCAGGCCTGGAGTGTAATCTCTACGATAGGCCTGAAAGAGAGTTGACCACAAATCAACGGCAGCTGATTAATGACCTGGCAGAAGAGGCTTATACAAAGTATCTGGATTTCAAGCGACATCCGAAGTTTCTTCCTTATCTGGAACAAATGAGCACGCTGCATTACTACGCTCAATCCAATATCGGCAGCCGACCTGCCAAACGTGGCGATAGCGATGAGTTGAAGTTCGAAGACCTGCGCGCCATTCCCTTCGTTGGCTCCTGGGGGCAGCTTAAGCAGAATGTGCCGGGATACTACGGACTGGGTTCTGCCTTGAAGGCGTTAGAAGACGTTGG
>JAKSCP010000097.1 GCA_022360535.1 Pseudomonadales bacterium
AAGAGTGTGCTTTCAGGGATGAACGCCCGCCACCGGTTAGAAAACAGATGTTTTGAGAAGCTTAAGTATTGGTTGTAGCGTTATTACTCCCTATACTCATAATTGGTGACTACAAAATCGTAATAGACATTTCATGTCTTGGGTTGCTTGTGAGAACTCTAATCGTCTGCTACATGCTTGCCTTGCCCCTTGCTTTGCTAGCGGGACCTATAGTCGAAGTCCGCACTTCTCTCGGTGTGTTTTATTTAGAACTCTATGAACACGCCGCTCCAGTCTCTTCTGAAAACTTTCTTAAATATGTAACACAGGGCCGCTACGACGATTCGTTTGTTTACGGCGCAGCTGATTCGTCATTTGTAAGAGGTGGCGGTTATACCTTCTCAAGCTGCCCTGACGGGGTCCGCCGAATTGTCGAAGAGCCGCCGATAACTTTTGAACAAACAGATTTGAGCAATATAAGTGGCTCAATCTCGATGGTTCAATCCAGTACCTCCGGCAACTCAGCGACAAGCGATTGGATTATTAATCTAGACAACAACTTTGGGTTTGATGACGCAAGTACGGGATATGCACCTTTTGGGGAGGTAGTCGGCAATGGTTTAGAGGTAGTTTGGGCCATAGCATTGGCTAACCCTGCTCAATACTCTGATCCTTTGGATAGTATGGGTACTGACTTTTTTGCAGAATCAGTGAATTGCCAGACACCTGAGCAGAGCGACCATATTTGGCTTGCTATGACATTGGTGAATGGTGACGGAGACTTGCCTAGTGGACGCTATCTTAGCGCTGACAATGAGCTACAGATCAATATCTTACTGTCTGATGGTAGCTACATCCGGATGCCTTTTGACGTTGAGATGCATGAAGACGGTGAGATCACCGTTACTGCAAGATCAGAGGACTCAACTGAGCTTGAGCAACCATTGCCGAACATGGCGAGGTATAACGACTCAACTGGCGCCTTGACTCTTCGATCGCTGGAAATTGATGGCGTGGTTCTATTTGAAAATGTGAGCTTTCTCAGAACTGAAAACAGCAGCAGCACATTCAAGCTGGTCTCGTTTGAGGAAATATAAATAGCAAATCCATGAAACGAAAAAGTTGGAGTAACTTGATCCTCAACCGCGGACGCCGTTTCGCGCGGCTTCCGGACATCTCATTCGCAGGTATTTAAGGGCTCACCCAATGGGACCCTTTTTATTTGGATACCTATCTAGACGATCTATTCCAGGATCATAAACCCCTCATGTTAAAGTAGGCCGCCGATCAATCGCGAAAGGTCTTTATGCACGTTTCTTCACCAAAACCGACGAGTAGGGGTGATCCACTAAGTGATGTAGTGGGGTCGATTGATCTTGTTGGCTCCGTTTTTCTGAGTGCTGAGTTCACGGCTCCCTGGGCGATCATTGCTCACGTTACGGAGGAAGATTGCCTTCCATTTATGCCAGTCCCGCGTCAGGTAATAGCGTACCACGTCGTCACGGAAGGGCAGGCCATCGTCTCGCTGGATAAGGGCGAGGGATATCAGGTTCACTATCGGGCGCAAAAAGGGGACGTGGTGATTCTGCCGTCAAACCCACTTCATATTCTTGCCAGTGAGACCGGAGTCGAGCCGGTTTCCGGAGACGAATTACTGTTGCCGGTGGGAAGCAGTGGCCTTGCTCGCATCTCCCATGGAGGGGGAGGAGATCGGACCAATATCTTGTGCGGATTTATGGCGGGCGATTCTGGCCCAGTCCCGCTGCTCAATACCTTGCCTGAGATTCTCATTGTCAATATTGAGTCCATGGAAACCCGCCGCTGGATCGAGGCGTCAATCACGATGGCTGCGCGCGAAGTCACTAATGGCCGTCCTTCTGGCACTACCCTGGTGCCTGGAGTATGTCGCTTGTTACTGATCGAAGCGTTGCGTAGCTACATGGAGCAAAACCCGAAGCCAGGCGGATGGCTCGCGGGTATGGCCCATCCCCGGATATCTCGTGCGCTTGCTCGTATACATTTGGATTTGGCTATTCCCATGCGTGTGGAAGACCTGGCGGCTGAGGTTGGGATGTCACGCTCTGCTTTCGTCAGCAGATTTACTGAGCTTATGGGTGTGGGACCACGCCAGTATATTCTCTCCCAGCGTATCGAAACTGCGGCCGGGTTATTGCGTGAAACTGATTTGACCTCGGCGCAGATTGCGTTTCGGGTTGGTTACGATGCGCCCGAAGCGTTTTCCCGGGCATTCAAACGTGAGACAGGCAAGTCGCCGTCAGACTGGCGGCGTCTCCCTTAGTTTATCGTCGCCGCTCTCGTGATGCTCTCGTGATAGAGAAGCGAGAGACCATTCCTGTCGAAAGTGCTGCGCCTGCGCAGCTGATAAAAGCACCCTTTGCTCTCTATGGCCTCGTCATTTCGAAATAGTGGCGGTTCTGTCATGTTGCACATTGGTTGAGTCATTCTCTCCCCATACTGCGCCCGTTATCTTCCTGCCTCGCTTAAATCAGGGACACTTAGTGTGGTGTCCCTATGTTTAGCTGCATAGGGACAGCTGCGTACGCGTTATTCGACGCGGTCAGCTACATCTCCTGTTGATAAGCGAGTGAGCTCATAGCTCTGATGCTGCAGAGTTGACTTAGGTCTGCCAGCAGATTGCCCTTCGGAAGAGTGATGACCAAGCGTTGGTCAGGGCAACGCCTGCTCTCTGTCTCGATAGTAAATTGTAAAGAGGAATAAGACATATGACTGATAGTAATTCATCGACTTCGTTGTTAAACGGCGTGAATGTTGAAGCACTTCTGGATGCCAGAGGGGCGCTTGATGAGGCGCCCGAAGCCGCAAATTTCACATTTAAGGCAGAAAGTGAGTGGCTGGACGGCGTGCATGCCCGGATGCAGATGAGCGATTTTTTCGGTTTGGGAGAGGAGCAATCCCGCAACAAAGCCTTTACCGTGGAAACGGATCATCCTGAAGTATTTGCAGCGACGGATGCTGCTCCTTCCCCTGTAGAACTGGTGCTTTCGGCGTTGGCAGGCTGCCTGACAGCAGGCATTGCTTCCGTGGCAGAAAACCGTGGTATCCAGCTTCGCGCCGCGAAAGCGACCGTTGAAGGTGACATGAATCTTTATGGTGTCCTGGGCATCGATTCATCGGTGCGAAACGGGTTTAGCGCTATCCGCGTTATCTATGACATCGATGCAGACGCAAGTCAGGAAGATCTGGAAGCGTTGGTTGCGCAGTCTCAAAAACGTTCTGCTGTCTTCGACATTATTACAAACCCGACGAATGTGTCTGTTGCACTTAGCTGATAGAAAGAAATTTTTGATGCTTAACGGAGAGGCACAGCCATGAGATCTGCGACGACAATCATCATTGGGGCCGGGCAGTCGGGGTTAGCCGTGAGTCGCTATCTCACCGACTGTTCGATCGACCACGTTCTGCTTGAGCGCGGACAGGTTGCTAATGCCTGGCGTACTGAGCGTTGGGATTCGCTTCGATTGCTGACGCCGAACTGGCTGAGCCGACTACCAGGTTATCACTACACTGGAAAAGACCCGAATGGATTTAGAACGCTTGATGAGACTGTTGGGTTTCTCGGTGACTATGCCCGCAATATTGATGCTCCGGTTCGTACTAATACAACCGTGCAATCAGTGCGTGCTATGGGTTCAGGATATCAGGTACAGACCAATTGCGGAGAGTGGGCCTGCAGAACTTTGGTCTTAGCCAACGGCGCATTGAGTACACCTCGGGTTCCCAGCATAGCGGGAGATGTTCCGGTCAATATCCGATCGTTAACGGTGGGAGATTACAAGCGTCCCAGCGATGTTGAAGAAGGAGGTGTACTGGTGGTTGGCGCATCGGCCAGCGGTGTTCAGATCTCTCTTGAACTATGTCGAGCGGGTCGTGATGTCACGCTTGCGGTGGGTGAGCACATCAGGGTGCCCCGCACCTATCGCGGGCGAGATATTTTCTGGTTGATGGATGCAGCCGGGCTATTTGATCACTGTATCGATGATGTCGACGACTTGGAACGAGTTCGCTCTCTGCCATCAATGCAGCTTATCGGCAGCACGTCGATGAACACTATTGACGTAAATAGTCTTCAGGATCTTGGGGTAGCAATTAGAGGTCGATTAGTTGGGATTCGTGGAAACATCGCGCATTTCTCTGGTGCTCTGCCTCACATTTGCAAGCTGGCCGATTTAAAAATGAATCGGCTGCTGCGGACATTCGATGAATGGATTGAGAAAGAGGGCAGCGACGCGGTAACAGAAGCGGCCTATGCGCTGGAAGCCACTCGGGTACCGCAGCTTCCGGATCTGACATTGAATTTGTCCGAGCAAGGTATCAAGACCATTATCTGGGCAACCGGATTCGATCCTGACTACTCCTGGCTGAAGTTGCCCGTACTGGATCACAGGGGAAGGCTGCAACATGACGGAGGTGTTGTCGCAGCGCCAGGTGTTTATGCGATGGGGTTACCGTTCATGCGTAAACGGAAGTCGAGTTTCATCGATGGCGCCGCTGACGATGCGAGGTTTCTTGTTAAACATCTTTCCAGTTTTCTCGCCAAACGCAGCAACATGGTTGCGTAATCAACATAAGAGGAATTGTCCTTGACTAGCATTAGAACAGTAAAAGAGGCACTGGACCGGGCCGCGAGAGTGGTTAGATCAAAGCCAGAGTATGGCCAGCGCATACACATTGCTGAGGCAGCGCTGGCAGACG
>JAKSCP010000190.1 GCA_022360535.1 Pseudomonadales bacterium
ATAAATGATCGATTGATTGCGTTTCGTGTTCACCGGTCAGGCGCTGATCGTTGTTGGCGCCATAGACACTGATGTGACGGTCGATGTTCTTGCCGAAGGCTTCACAGATCTTGGTGAAAACAGATTCGTCACCGGCTTCACGCATCACACCATTTGAGAAGTTGGCGTGCATACCAGAGCCATTCCAATCGAGATCCTTACCTAGAGGCTTGGGTTCCCAATTGATAGCGAGTCCATAGGCCTCAGCAGTTCGTTCCAGGATGTAACGTGCTACCCAGGTTTCATCGCCAGCAGCTTTCGCGCCTTTGGCAAATACCTGAAATTCCCACTGCCCGGCAGCCACTTCAGCGTTGATACCTTCAACATTAATACCCGCTTCCAGACAGAGGTCCAAATGTTCTTCTACTACATCGCGGCCATGAGCATTCTTGGCACCAACGGAGCAATAATAGGGGCCTTGCGGGCTGGGATAGCCGCCGCGAGGGAAGCCTGGCGGTAGATCAGTTTTAATGTCCCACAGGAAATATTCCTGCTCGAAACCAAACCAGAAATCATTGTCGTCGTCATCAATAGTTGCACGACCATTGGATTCGTGTGGAGAGCCATCGGCATTGAGTACTTCAGTCATCACCAGGTAACCATTGGCACGATCAGGATCGGGGAAAATGGCCACCGGCTTCAGCAGACAATCAGAATCATCGCCAGAAGCTTGCAAGGTAGAGCTGCCATCGAAAGACCACATGGGACATTCTTCCAGAGTGCCACCAAAGTCTTCGCGCACCATGGTCTTGCTACGCAGACTTTGGGTAGGCTGAAATCCGTCCAGCCAGATGTATTCCAGTTTTGATTTCATTTTCTTTCTTTCTCCTAATCGATATCGAGTTCAGGTTAGTAATGTGCGCCTAGTTTGAATTTCGTGGCTCGCGCCGCTGCGGTGGCCTTAGCCGGGCTCGAAATTTTACACATGTCCTACGCTGAGTTCCTACTCAGAAGAGCAGAAATCTGCCGTGAACAGCGAAGTGCTGCCTGGGCTTGCGTCGTGAGCTAGAGAGGGAGCAAGATGTATGCCATTCAACGGTGCGCTGCAGGCCCCTGTTTTATTGGGCTCTGCAGAGGCATGAATTACATTTTGCACTATAAATGTGCATATTGAGATGGATGTGCACCTAATTAGTGCAATTGAGTTGTGTGTTTCTAGCTGCGCCACCACAGCCATATAGGGTATCTTTGCCCCCCAGTCCAGCTCCGCCAACAAGCCCGTCTGCATCGACCATGCTGTTTCTAGTCAAACTCTTTCCCGAGATCACCATCAAGAGCCGCCCGGTGCGGAAGCGATTCATTCGTCAATTGCGCAAGAACCTGAAACTGGTTTTAAAGCCAATCGACGACAGCACCGAAGTGCGGGGTGATTGGGATAGCCTGGAAGTCGAAATCACCAGCGATGATTCATCTACCGCCACCCAAATCATAGAAAAGCTTTGCTGTACTCCAGGCATTGGCCAATTTGCGGAAGTCGCAAAATTCGATCTACCGGATATGGAGGGCATCCTCGATCTCGCTCTGGAGTTTCACGGCGAGGCGTTAAAAGGCAAGACTTTCGCTGTGCGCTGCAAGCGCATGGGATCACACCCTTTTAGTTCTGTTGATGTCGAACGCTTCGTTGGGGCCGGACTCAATCAAAACACAGCAGCGGCCAAAGTAAAGTTAGTGAATCCTGATGTCACCGTCGCCATGGAAATTCGAGAAGATAAACTGTTTATGGTGAAGCAGGTTCACCAAGGCTTAGGTGGGTTCCCGCTAGGATGCCAGGATTCCGTACTTTCGCTTATTTCTGGCGGTTTCGATTCGGCTGTCTCCAGCTACCTCTGTATAAAGCGTGGCCTGCAGACCCACTATTGCTTCTTCAATCTCGGTGGCAAGGCACACGAAATTGCAGTCAAAGAGGTCGCGCTGTTTTTGTGGATGAAGTACCACAGTTCGCACCGCGTGAAGTTTATTACGGTGCCATTCGAAGGTGTCGTCGAAGAGATTCTTAATCGCATCGACGATGCGCAAATGGGAGTGGTACTGAAACGCATGATGTTGCGAGCGGCCAATCAAGTCGCTTCGCGCCTGGATGTCAAAGCCCTGGTAACAGGCGAGAGTGTCGCCCAGGTTTCAAGTCAGACATTGACCAACCTCTCAGTGATCGACACGGTTTCTGATGCGCTGGTGCTGCGACCTTTAGCGACCACGGACAAACAGGAAATTATCGACACAGCCCGGACTATTGGCACTGAAGAGTTTTCCAAACACATACCTGAATACTGCGCAGTAATTTCGAAGAACCCCACGACCAAAGCCAGGGAAGAACGCATCGGTAAAGAAGAAGAGCATTTTAATTTTGCAGTTTTAGAGGCGAGTGTCGCTGAGGCCCGGGAACAATTAATCACAGAAGTAGTGAACGAGATCGGTGCTGAAACACCAGATATCGACATAGTCGCTGAAATAACTGCTGACGCAACGGTCATCGATATTCGACACCCTAATGAAGCCGATATCAAACCCCTGCATTTCAATGGTTCAGCTCAGCAGGTGCTCAATATTCCTTTTTATGCCCTGCGCACACGCTTTAACGAGCTGGATTCCGACGGGCACTACCTGCTCTATTGTGACCACGGCATGATGAGCCGCTTGCATGCGGCCCATTTACTCGATGAAGGCTTTACCAACATTGCTGTACTGGACCCGAAGGCCCTCAAGCAGTAACCAACTTTCCCTGCATTGTCATTTCTTATTTTCCCGGTCGTGAAGGTCGCAGCTCTCGTGTATACTCGCCGCCTTTTGATTCCGGGAAACCGAGCTGTCTCCGCAAGTGGAAGAGTCTGCGCATGCTAGAACGAATTCGTAACATCGCCATTATCGCCCACGTTGACCACGGTAAAACCACTCTGGTTGATAAGCTGCTGCAGCAATCAGGCACGCTGGAAACCCGTGGCGAGAAAGTCGAGCGGGTGATGGATTCCAATGATCAGGAGCGCGAACGAGGCATCACAATCCTCGCTAAAAACACGGCGATTAACTGGAACGATTACCGCATCAACATTGTAGATACTCCAGGGCATGCAGACTTCGGCGGTGAAGTGGAAAGGGTGCTCTCTATGGTGGACAGTGTCTTGCTGTTAGTCGATGCAGTGGAAGGACCGATGCCGCAAACCCGCTTCGTCACTCAGAAAGCCTTTGCTCAGGGTTTGAACCCCATCGTGGTGGTGAACAAGATCGATCGCGATGGTGCCCGACCAGATTGGGTTATCAACGAAGTATTTGATTTGTTCGACAAGCTTGGGGCTACCGAAGAGCAGTTAGATTTCCCTGTCATCTACGCCTCGGCATTGGAAGGTGTTGCGGGCATGGATGCGGAAGACTTACGTGAAGACATGACCGACTTATTTGAAGTCATCGTCGATAAAGTCCCGGCCCCGCCGGTTACCGTCGATGCACCGTTGCAGATGCAAATCAGCGCCCTGGACTACAGCAGTTATGTGGGTGTCATCGGTGTTGGTCGCATCGCCCGCGGCACCGCCAGGCCAAATCAGGCGGTTGTCATCGTTGACCGGGAAGGCAATGAGCGCAAGGGCAAGATCTTGCAAGTTCAGAGTCATCTTGGCCTGGAGCGAGTGGATGTGGATGCTGCAGAGGCGGGGGAGATTGTCTGTGTCTCTGGCATCGAAAACTTAAAGATATCCGACACGCTGTGCGACCCTGATGCGGTTGAAGCGCTTCCGGCTTTGACCGTGGATGAGCCAACAATCAGCATGACATTCCAGGTCAATGATTCACCATTCGCTGGCCTGGAAGGAAAATATCTCACCTCCCGTCACCTCAAAGAACGGTTAGATCGGGAGTTGCTGTACAACGTGGCATTGCGGGTGGAGCAGGGGGAATCTCCGGACAAGTACAAAGTATCAGGACGTGGAGAACTGCATCTTGCGGTACTGATAGAGAGTATGCGACGAGAAGGTTACGAACTGGCAATCTCGCGGCCGGAAGTCATCCTTCACGAAGAAGAGGGCGAGACTCTCGAGCCTTATGAGTCGCTGGTAATCGATTGTGATGAACAACACCAGGGTTCGGTTATCGAGGAGCTGGGAAATCGGCGGGCGGAAATGCAGGACTTGCTGCCCGACGGTAAAGGAAGAGTCCGTCTTGAATTTATTGTGCCTACCCGAGGCCTTATCGGTTTTCGTTCTAACTTCCTCAGCATGACGTCAGGCACCGGGCTGATGACCCATGTGTTTGACCACTATGGTCAATACAAGGAGTCGGAACTCGCCGCTCGCAATAATGGTGTACTGGTGTCCATGGTGCGTGGCAAAAGTCTGGCTTACTCATTGTTTAATTTGCAGGATAGAGGGCGCTTGTTCATAGGGCCCAATATCGAAGTCTATGAAGGGATGATCGTGGGTCTTCATAGTCGCGACAATGATCTGGTCGTGAATCCCACCAAGGCAAAACAGCTCACTAATATTCGTGCAGCAGGCAGCGATGAGAACATCTTGTTAACACCACCCATCAATCACAGCCTCGAACAAGCCATGGAATTCATCGCCGATGACGAATTGGTTGAAGTGACGCCGCAGAGCATTCGATTACGCAAAAGGTATCTCACTGAAAACGAACGCAAGCGGCGTAGCCGGGGATCAGAGGCCCGCGGGCAGTAGGGAATAGGGCCCCAGTTCAGACTAGGATTCATCGGCTCAGTGTCCTACCATTGATGACCACTTGGTCTGTGTTGAAGTTGCTATGTTCGTTCTATTCCCTGAAATCAAACCCTACAAACGTCACCAGTTAAAAGTTTCTGAGCATCATGAGCTGTATCTGGATGAAGCGGGAAATCCTGATGGTCTGCCAGTGCTGTTTATTCACGGGGGACCAGGTGCTGCTTGTGATGCCAGTTCGAGGCGTTTTTATGATCCAGCAGTTTATCGAATAATCACTTTCGATCAGCGAGGCTGCGGACGCTCTACTCCTCATAGCTCATTGGAGGAGAATACTACCCAGGATCTGATCCAGGACATTGAGAAAATTCGTGAACATCTAGCTGTCGATAAGTTCGTGTTGTTCGGAGGTTCCTGGGGTTCTACGCTCAGTCTGTTGTACGCGCAGGCCTATCCGCAACATGTGTCGGCTATGATTCTGCGTGGCATCTTCCTGTGTCGGCAACAGGACATGGATTGGCTATATAAAGACGGCGCCAACCGGATCTTTCCAGATCATTGGGATGAATTCATTAGGCATATCCCGGAGTCAGAGCGCGGCGATCTTCTGCAAGCCTACTATGAAAGATTGATTGGTGATGATGAACTTGCCCGCATGGCTGCGGCTAAAGCCTGGGCCGCCTGGGAAGGCAATTGTGCCAAGCTGCGCCCCAGTGCAGAGACGCTTGCCAAATTCACAAAGCCACACAATGCCATGGCGCTGTCCCGTATCGAAACCCATTTCTTTATGCACAAAGGATTCATCGAAGAAAACCAGATTCTTCACAACATGGACGCCATTGCCGACATTCCAGGCCGCATCGTACATGGTCGCTATGACATTGTCTGTCCTCTCGATAATGCCCAGGTGCTGCACCACCATTGGCCGGCTTCTGAGTTGCATATTGTCAGGGATGCGGGTCACTCTGCGTCGGAACCGGGCACTGTTGATGCTCTGATTCGTGCGACACACGACATTAGTAAAAGTTTCGAGACCGCTGAGTAGCCATGCTCGCTTTGATTCAACGGGTCAACTATGCCCGACTCAGTATTGGCGGAGAACTTCATAGTGAAATCGACGCAGGATTGTTAGCGCTAATCGGTGTTGAACGAGAAGATACGAGTGGGCATGTCGACAAACTATTGGATAAGTTACTGGCTTACCGGGTTTTCGCCGATGCGGAAGGCAAGATGAACTTGGGATTACAGGATGTTAATGGTGGCCTGATGTTAGTTTCTCAGTTCACCTTGGCTGCAACTACAGACAAAGGCTTGCGCCCTGGATTTTCGTCGGCCAAACCACCTGCAGAGGCAGAAACGCTTTTCAGTGAAATGGTGGAGAAGGCTCGGTTGAAATACAACAACGTAGCCAGCGGAGTGTTTGCTGCTGATATGCAGATTGCCCTGGAGAATGATGGGCCGGTGACGTTCATGCTCAAGGCCTGAAAACGCCTAACTGCTGGCCTGGCCCTCTGCAGCTTCGTCTTCTTCCTGCCGTTTGCGGATCATCCTTCCCGCGACAATCCCTGCTTCAAACAGCAGCCACATGGGAATCGCCAGCATCGATTGTGTGAAGGGGTCGGCGGGAGTGAGCAACATGCCAACGACGAAACAGCCAACGATTACATAGGGCCGCTTTTGGGCGAGTGAATCAGGCTCTGCCAGCCCGACCCAGATGAAAATAAAAACAGCGATCGGAACTTCGAAAGCAATACCAAAAGCGAGAAATATCGCTAACGCAAAACTTAGAAAACTATTGATGTCAGGGGCAACAGAGATTCCTTCTGGTGCAACTGA
>JAKSCP010000260.1 GCA_022360535.1 Pseudomonadales bacterium
CGGTTAAGAGTCCAATTAAAACTCCGGCAATAAGGCCTGCAATCACTGCATAAAACACTCCTAATGGATTATCTGGAAGTATCGATTGTGTAATGTAATAAACTGCTGGAATTAGTAAAATGCTTGCAACAAAGAGGCCTTTGTTGCATGCTGAGTGAACATGCGTATCATCTTTTGCTCTTACAAAAAGCATACCGATTACTGAGCAAAGAACTCCTGCTGCTGGAAGCTGGCGTAACCGCACGAAGTAATCACTGGCAGCAGCGTTTCCAGTATTGGCAATATAAAAAGAAGAAAGCCAGTCAACAGCGTGCCGAGAAAAAGCGAAGCGCAAGCAAAGTCGGTGAAGACGGTCAGCAAGCGAATGAAGAATTCTCCCGAGACAAAGCCCGTGAAGAGATCGCAGCCGCCGTAGCCAGGGTGAAAAGCAAGAAATCAAAGAACCAGGCATCATGAACTCGACTTCCTCGCCATTTCAATTTGCAAGGCTGAAGACCCAGCAGATTATGTTGTTAGTGTTGGCCGCAGCATCACCGGCAGTGTTGATTCATAGCTGGTTTTTCGGCTATGGCATGCTGTTGAACATTGTTTTGGCTATGGTAATCGGACTGGCCAGCGAAGCCGTTTGTTTATGGTTGCAAAGTAAGCCCATCAAAGTGGCTCTGTCTGATTACAGTACCCTGGTTACTGCATTGCTGTTTGCGGTGACGATCCCGCCAGGTACCGTCTGGTGGTTGATAGCTATGGGCATAGTATTCGCAATTGCCCTGGTGAAACATGCTTATGGTGGCCTCGGCCACAATGTTTTCAATCCAGCAATGGCGGGTTATCTATTCCTGCTTTTGGCCTTTCCATTGAGCATGACCGCCTGGCACCTGCCACAAGCGGCCACCACACCAACTCCAGACCACTCACCTCTATCCTGGACCAGCTTCGTTGAGAGCTTAAGTTTCGTGTTTCCACTCATTCAGAACCAGGCTATTGATATCGATGGCCTGGCAATGGCCACGCCACTGATTGAATACAAGATGGCAGGACAGAGTGCCGTGCTGGAAGCTTACCGAGAAGGTCTGCCCATATTTTCCCGCACTTCCGAAACGGGATGGGAACTGGTGAACATGGCTTATCTGGCTGGTGGCCTGATTTTATTGTCGCTTCGGATCATTAGCTGGCACATTCCCGTTGCCGTCATCGCGTCTGTGTTAGTGATGTCTTTGCTGTTTTATTCAGACGGCGGATCGTCTGTAGTAGGTACGCCTTACCTGCACCTGTTTGGCAGCGCCACCTTGATCGGCGCCTTCTTCATTGCCACCGATCCGGTGAGCGCAGCCACCAGCAATCCCGCCCGCATCATCTACGGCGTTATTATCGGATGCAGCATCTACGGCATTCGTGTGTGGGGCAGCTACCTGGATTCCGTAGCGATTGCTGTATTGTTCGCCAATTTTTGTGCCCCAATGCTGGATCACTTTTTTCGGCCACGAATTTTTGGCCATGATCGATGGTCACCACTCAAAGGACAAACGGGCCATGAGTGAATTGCAACTGCACCGGGAGCTTCCTGTCGCTGTCTGGCGCGACAATCCTGCCTTCGCGCACTTGCTGGGCATCAGCCCTTTATTGGCAATTTCTGATTCAAGTATCAAGGCGGTAGCCCTGGGCATCGCCCTCCTCATTGTTTGCGTTAGCTCGGCGATGACTTTGTCCCTGCTGAGCTCTCAAATTCAGAGCCGCTACAAGTTTTTATGGTATGGCGTGATACTGGCATCCTATACCAGCCTCGTGGTACTGGTATTACAGCTCTTCTTTTTCCCCCTCGCTCGTGAGTTAGGAATCTACACCTACCTGATTGCCTGTAATTTTGCCCTTTTACTCAAGATGGACGGCTACGTTGGGCACAAGGAGCTGGGTTTTGTAGCCACCGATTCTCTCAAATTGGGCCTGAGCCTTTTGCTGGCTCTTGTATTATTCTCTGTCTTGCGAGAAATCTTCCTGACCGGATCCCTGTTTCAGGGCTGGCAGCTATTGATCCCGGGCGAAAGCCTGCCTATAGAAGCAAACCTCGATAGCCGCAGCAGCCTGTTTCGATTTATGGCTCTGCAACCTGCTGCGTTTATACTCTTGGGGCTGTTGTTGGCCGTGTTGCGGAAATTCGGGAAACTAAACAATTCCCCACTCCTGCACCGAGAGCAGAATCAAGCAAAACGCGCTCGAGTCACCGGCAGGCTAAAGAAGTCGGCATGAAGAGGATGTCATGAATAAAGCGAAACGGACTGAGATGTTTACACGTTGGCGTGACGACAATCCCAATCCAACTACAGAGTTGAAATTTGCCAATAGTTTCGAGCTACTTATTTCCGTCATATTGTCGGCCCAGGCCACGGACGTTAGCGTCAACAAGGCCACCGAAAAACTCTATGCCGTGGCGAACACGCCTGAAAAAATTCTGGCACTGGGTGTGTCAGGATTAAAGAAATACATCAAAACCATCGGTCTGTTTAACACCAAAGCAGCGAATGTCATTAAGACCTGCAAGATTCTCATCGAACAACACGACTCTGAAGTACCACAGACTCGCGAAGAACTGGAAGCACTGCCAGGCGTGGGCCGCAAAACAGCCAATGTCATCCTCAATACGGCATTCCGTCAGATCGCCATGGCTGTGGATACTCACATCTTCAGAGTATCCAACCGCACTGGCATCGCGCCGGGCAAGAATGTTCTGGAAGTGGAAAAACGCCTGCTGAGATTAGTGCCGGAGGAATTCCTGCTCGATGCCCACCACTGGCTGATTCTGCACGGCCGCTATGTTTGTGTTGCCCGCAAGCCGCGTTGCGGTGCTTGCATGGTCGAAGATTTGTGTGAGTTCAAACAGAAAACAGAAATCGAATAGAACACACGGACCGGTCACTTGCGACCTTTCTCTGCGGCAATGCGCATGCGCAGTGCATTTAGTTTAATAAAACCTGCAGCATCTTTTTGGTCATAAGCACCAGCATCGTCCTCGAAGGTTGCCACCTCTTCATCAAATAAGGAGTCGTCAGATTCTCTGCCGATCACGATGACGTTGCCTTTATAGAGTTTCAGACGCACTTTGCCGTTCACGTAATTCTGGGACTCATCGATCAGGGTCTGCAGTGCTTTGCGCTCGGCAGACCACCAATATCCGTTGTAGACAAGCGATGCGTATCGAGGCATTAATTCATCCTTTAGATGGGCGAGCTCCCGATCCATGGTGATCGACTCAATGGCGCGATGCGCTTTCAGCATGATGGTGCCGCCTGGCGTTTCATAACAGCCACGGGATTTCATACCCACATAGCGATTCTCTACGATGTCGGCACGACCAATACCGTTTTCTCCGGCCAGCTTGTTTAATCGCGTGAGAACGGCTGCCGGGGTCAGACTTTCACCGTCAATGGCAACGATATCACCCTTGCGGTACTCCAGCTCAATAGTCGTTGCTGCATCTGGCGCTGCTTCGGGAGAAACTGTCCATAGCCACATCGCCTCTTCCGGTTCTGCAGCCGGATCTTCCAGGATGTCTCCCTCATAGGAGATATGAAGTAAATTGGCATCCATTGAATAGGGCGACTTGCTGCCTCGCTTCTTTTCTACCGGGATGCCATGAGTGTCACAGTAAGCCAGTAGTTTATCCCTGGAATTCAGATCCCATTCGCGCCAGGGAGCAATCACTTTGATGCCAGGGCTGAGAGCGTAGGCACCGAGCTCAAACCGAACCTGATCGTTACCCTTGCCTGTTGCGCCATGAGAAATCGCATCGGCTCCGGTTTCAGCCGCAATCTCGACCAGCCGTTTTGCAATCAAGGGTCTGGCAATGGAAGTGCCCAACAGATACTCCCCTTCATACAAGGCATTGGCACGGAACATGGGATAGACATAGTCAGCGACGAATTCTTCTCGCAAATCTTCGATGTAGATTTCCTGTATGCCCATGGCCTGGGCTTTCGCGCGAGCTGGCTCAACCTCTTCGCCCTGCCCAATATCGGCGGTAAAGGTCACCACCTCACAGGCATAGGTTTCCTGCAGCCAACGTGCAATTACGGAGGTATCTAATCCCCCTGAATAGGCCAATACGACTTTGTTGATCGCTGACATCAACTCACTCCAATGAAATTTTCTTCAGATTTGCTCGCAGTTTTCCCGTAACAGCACGTAGCGTAGAGCGCTTATCCGTACTGTGTCGGCAAAAAAAG
>JAKSCP010000104.1 GCA_022360535.1 Pseudomonadales bacterium
AAACCGCACCGATGGAACCAGCCACGCCAATGATCAGACCGACCTGCCCCGAGGTAAATCCCAGTCCTCCCTCTGCGACCGGCGACTGCAGATAGGTCGCCAGCACCGGCAACCAGACACCCCATACTGCATATTGCAGAAACATCATCAAGCTGAGGCGACTTTTAATGAAATTCAATGTAAAACTCTCCACTGCGATTATTGTTAGTGAGCTTCGCCTTAGGAGAAAGAAATACTAAGTGGCTCACCTGCTCTTACTATCCAGTGATGGCACCGGATCAAGAATTGCAAAGTTTGGCTTAAGTCCGCGTCGAAAGTAGTCCAACGGTGGATCGATTGCAACAAGCACACCGCCCCTCTGACTTTTGGGAATTGGGCAGAGACTGAGCTTGGGTCTAGCGTTTATACTCTCACCGCAAGGTCAAAAAAGCTGAAGAGATAGAACTCAATGAGAACCATCAAAGGTCCCGCAATATTCTTGGCCCAGTTTGTTGGCGACGACGAACCCTTTAATTCCCTCGAAAGCATTGCCAGTTGGGCAGCAGATCTGGGATTCAAAGGTATCCAGATTCCGAGCTGGGAGTCTTCCTTGATAGATTTGGAAACCGCAGCTTCCAGTCAGAGTTATTGTGACGATCTACGGGGTATGCTGGCTGATCGCGGAATCGAAATCACAGAGTTATCGACTCACCTGCAGGGTCAGTTAGTCGCTGTTCATCCAGCCTATGACGAGATGTTCGATGGCTTTGCAGCCCCTGAAGTACAGGGCAATCCGGCTGCCCGACAGGAATGGGCAGTCCATCAATTACTGTTGGCAGCCAAAGCCTCCAGCAATCTGGGTTTGACGACCCACGCCAGTTTCCCCGGCGCCCTGGCCTGGCCCTACTTCTATCCCTGGCCACAGCGACCAGCTGGTCTGGTAGAAGCCGCCTTTGACGAGCTGGCCAAGCGTTGGCATCCCATACTGGACGCTTTCGATGAGGCGGGCGTCGATATCGGTTTCGAAATCCACCCAGGCGAAGACTTACATGACGGTGTGACCTTCGAAATGTTTCTGGAACGGGTCAACAACCATCCACGCTGCAATATCCTGTTTGATCCCAGTCATCTTATTCTGCAGCAGCTGGACTATCTGGCTTTTATGGATGAATACAAAGACCGAATCAAACTAGTGCACATAAAAGATGCCGAATTTAACCCCACAGCCAAACAAGGAGTCTATGGTGGTTACCAACCCTGGGTCGACAGAGCCGGCCGCTTCCGCTCATTGGGCGATGGCCAGGTAGACTTCAATAGTATCTTCTCCAAGCTGGCGGCCAACGACTTTGAAGGTTGGGCTGTACTGGAATGGGAATGCTGTTTAAAACATCCAGAAGATGGCGCTCGCGAAGGCGCACAGTTTATTTCTGATCATATAATCAGAGTTACCGATAAGGCATTCGACGACTTTGCTGATGCGGGCACCGACGATACAGCAAACAAACGAATCCTGGGTATCGATTAACTGTAGGGACTAGCTGATGGAATTGAAATTGAGAATGCTCAATAAATGTTGCAAGTCGAGGCAAAAGTGAGCGAAAGGGAGGAGCTTACAAACAGTAAGTGACGACTTTGAGCGAGCTTTTAACGAAGGATTGCGGCATTTAGGGAGCATTCGTAGCAGGCACGATGACTAAGAAGAAAACAAAGATCAAGTTAGGCATGGTTGGGGGTGGGACTGGAGCCTTTATCGGCGAAGTACATCGAATGGCCGCACGCCTTGACGATCGCTATGAACTGGTAGCCGGAGCTTTCAGCAGCGATCCGCAACGCTGCAAGGAAAGCGGTGAGCAATTGGGTATCGATCCAGCCCGTTGCTACGATGACTTTGCCACCATGGCCAAGAAAGAAAGTAAGAAGAAAGACGGCATCGAAGTGGTCGCCATCGTCACTCCCAATCACCTTCACTATGCTCCAGCCAAGGCATTTCTCGAGGCAGGTATCCACGTCATTTGCGACAAGCCCCTGACCTCGAACCTGGAAGACGCAAAAGAGTTGCAGTCTCTGGTGACAACAAGTGGCCAGTTGTTTGCGGTCACCTATAACTACAGCGGCTATCCCATGGTGCGGCAAGCGAGAGACATGATTGCCAAGGGCGAGCTAGGTGGCATCCGAGTAGTACAGGTGGAGTACCCGCAGGATTGGTTGAGTACGAACCTGGAAGATAGCGGGCAGAAACAAGCTAGCTGGCGCACCGACCCAGATCAAGCAGGAGCCGGCGGATCATTGGGCGACATTGGAACCCATGCATTCCACCTCACCGAGTTTGTTACCGGACTGAAAGTAAAAAGTGTGTTGGCTGATCTCAACGCCTTTGTTGCTGGCAGAAAACTGGACGACAACGCGCAGGTATTGATGCATTTCAATAACGGGGCGCGGGGTGCACTGTGGGCTAGCCAGGTTGCCGTTGGTCATGAAAATGGATTGCGTCTCAGAGTGTATGGTGAGAAAGCTGGCCTGGAATGGTTTCAGGAACAACCGAATCAGTTGCGCTTCTCACCATTGGGCGAGACAAGCAGAACCCTCACTCGTGGTAGTGCTTCCGCAACTGAGAGCGCGAGCTTAGCCACTCGTATTCCCGGGGGACATCCAGAAGGATTTCTGGAAGCCTTTGCCAATCTCTACAATGACTTTGCCGATCAGATTGAAGCAGCACGGGAAGGCAACAGCAAGAATAGCCTGGTGCCAGATGTGGAAGCGGGTGTGCTGGGGGTGCAATTTGTTGAGACCGCGGTTGCCTCTGCGAACAATGGCGGCGTGTGGCGCAGTTTAGAGTAAGCGACACTTTCTGCAGCAGGGCAAATGGGTTAGGCTCAAACCTCAAAGATTCCCAGCGTTTCGGGAGAAAAGCATCACAATGAAAATCAATACTGTAAGCCGAAGACAGTTTCTCATTTCCAGCGCCCTGCTCACTGCCGGGTCTTTAGTCCCCGGACTTGCTTTGGGTCAATCACGCCGGGTAGCAAACGTCGGTTTGCAACTTTATACCCTGCGCCGCGAAATGGCCTCCGACTTTGAGGGCACACTCGCCAGGGTTGCTGAACTGGGCTACAAAGAAATGGAGTTTGCTGGATACTATGGTCGCAGCGCTGGCGAAGTACGCCGGGTGCTGGATGCCAATGGTTTGATTTCTCCGGCAGCACATATCCAGCTGGCGGCCGTACGCGCCGATCTGCAACGTGAAATAGATTTTGCTGCTGAACTGGGTCAGCAGTACATTGTGATTCCCTTTTTGGCTCCCCATGAGCGGACTTTCGATGACTATCAGCGCCTGGTTGAAACACTCAATAGCGCTGGTGAGACCTGTCGCCGTGCTGGCCTGAAGATTGGCTATCACAATCACAGCTTTGAGTTTGAGCGAACCAATGGTGTGATTCCTTATGACTACATTCTTGAGGAGACCGATCCCGATCTCGT
>JAKSCP010000119.1 GCA_022360535.1 Pseudomonadales bacterium
AATTGCACACCAGCCTCTATCAGGCTCTCAGCATAGGAGTCTCGCGAAATCCGGCCGAGATTGACCCTTAGGGTCATAGGCGGTCGTTGATTGTTTGCCGAGAGCAATGCACCAAGCTCACTAGGCCATTGCTGTTGCAGGGCAGATACAAGCCAGGCCGGGTGCGAGTGCCTAACCGCTTCGGATTGCTTTGCCAGTCGAGCTTCCAGGTCTTGTTGCTGCCGGAGGTAGTTGCGAAGAACCGCATTGATGAGTGCCTTGGCCCAGGGTTTCTTCAACTGCGTTGCGGCTTCTACCGTTTCATTGATGGCTGCGTGGTCCGGCGTCCGCATCTCTCGAAGCTGGTACAAACCAATCATTAGCAAGCCGAGCAAATCAGCGTCTTTGTTCTTCAGTGGTTTTTTTAGCAAGCATTCAACAAAGAATTGCAGCAGGAAAAACCACCGACAGCAGCCATAACAGTACTCCTGAATCAGCTGGATCTCGGGGTGTGCGCGATGCTTCTCCAGATGACTCGAGAGTGACCCTTGATTATCAATGAGTGCTGCAATTGTACGAGCAGCGATTATTCGGGCACTGCTCATGTGAGTTCAGAGTCACTAAATGAAGCGCCAGTTTGAATAATTTCTGTGTTTGAGTTGAGCAGATCGCGGACAGCGACAGGATTCTTTCCTGGCAGTTGTATTTTCTGAACTTCGATTGTTGAGCTGTTGCAGCCAACAACGAAGCTGTCTTTTTTCACTCTAATAATAGTGCCAGGTAACCCATTATAAGTTTCCTGGCAAGGCTGTGCTTTTAGAATACGAATTCTTTGGTCGTTCAAAAAGGTGAACGCAGGTACGCGGCCAATACCAGCCCGAATGACCAGATCAATTTCGGGAGCTGGCAGCGACCAATCTATCACCGATTCCTGTTTGTTCAGTTTATCGGCATATGTCGCTTCGGAATCGTCCTGAATTACAGGGTTGGCCCTTAAAACATCGAGGTTTTCAATAGTATGCAGCAGCGCCTGTTGTCCAGCCAGACTAACTTTCTCAGTAAGGGTTACCCGGTCATCCTCAGCAGTAATTGCCACAGATTCTTTATGCAACATAGGTCCTGTATCCAGGCCAGCATCCATTTGCATAATAGTGACACCTGTCACTTTATCACCAGCCAACAGAGCCCGTTCTAATGGTGCCGCCCCTCGCCAACGCGGCAACAATGATGCGTGAACATTGATGCATCCAAACCTGGGTATGTCCAATATCGCTTGCGGTAAAATCAAACCATAAGCCACTACTATAAGCAGGTCAGGGACAAGGCTTTTGAATTCCTGCTGTGCCTCTTCATTACGCAGAGTGCTCGGTTGATAAACTGGCAGACCAGCATTCTCGGCAACAATTTTTACCGGACTGGGCTGCAACTTTTTTCCGCGACCGGCAGGCCTGTCGGGTTGGGTATAAACCGCAATTGGCGTGAGATTGTTGTTTATCAGGCAGGACAAGTGTTCTGCTGCAAAGGCTGGTGTGCCTGCAAAGCAGAGGCGAAGATTAGGCATCGGTTCTAGGCAGACTTTTTGTGTTCTTTTTCCAGCTTTTGACGAATCCGCTGGCGTTTCAGGGTGCTGATGTAATCGACAAACAACTTACCATCCAGGTGGTCGATCTCGTGTTGAATGCAGGTGGAAAGTAATCCTTCTGCTTCCATTTCAAATGGCTCACCTTTCTTATCTTGTGCGCTGACTTTGATGCGTCGCGGGCGGGAGACAGTTTCGTAAAAACCAGGAACAGAAAGACAGCCTTCGTCGTACTCAGACAATTCTTCCTCGATAATCTCGAAACGGGGATTAATGAAAGTCAGCGGATTTTCCTTCTCTTCTGAAACATCAATTACCAACAATCGCTCATGGACGTTAATTTGGGTCGCAGCCAGACCGATTCCCTGGGCCTCGTACATGGTTTCAAACATGTCATCGATCAAGACTTCCAGCTTCTCGTCGAAAACAGTTACGGGGCTGGCTATTTTACGTAGCCGAGGATCAGGAAATTCCAGTATTTGCCGTATTGCCATGGTTTTAACTATCGGTCTCGGTGTTGAGCTTTGGTACTGGGCCTATATAGAGAGGGCCCGCGAAAAAGCGAATTGGGAACGAAGCAGCAGTCTGTGAACTGCTTCTAGTGATAATTATATCGTATTGCTAACATATCGCCGCCACTAAGTGCAGAATTTAATTGATGAAAACTCGATTTAGACAGTTTGTTTTAAGCCTCAGCCTGGTGCTGATAGGCGGGCTATGCAGCACTGCGGCATTGGCACAGGGTGGGTTATTGAAGTTAGACCGGCCCGAGTCCTATACCGTGTCAGAAAGCGACACGTTGTGGAATATTGCCAGCCAATTTCTGCAAGATCCTGAAAGATGGCCGGAGGTTTGGCAGCCAGATCCTTATCTGGATAACTCCGATTTCATCTATCCAGGAGATACTCTAAAACTAAGTTATGTGGACGGCTCGCCAAGAATTCTAGTGCAGCGCGGTGATCGCACCGTTGAAGAATTGGGTCCGGTGATGCGTGAAGAAGCATTGTCCAGCTCGATTCCCGCCATTCCTTTGGAATCCATTGAAAACAGCTTCACCCGCAATCGCATCGTGAGCGAGGAATTGTTGGAGTCCGCAGCCTACATAGTGGACAACGTGGCAGATAATCTGGCCATTGCCACAGGGGACGAGGTTTATGCTCGCGGCAATTGGCCCACAGGGACCACCTCTTTTGAGGTTTACCGCCCCCTTCGAGAGCATCTGGATGATGAAGACGACGATATCGTGCTGGGGGTGGAGCTGGAATACATGGGGTTTGCCAGCATCACTGATATAGAGTCCCCGGATGTACGCCGACTCCTGATCAACAACAGTTATAAGGAGATCCGGGTTGGTGACCGCTTACTAGTGCGGGAAGAGTCGACAATTGGCGCTACCATATTCCCCACCGAGCCGGTGGAGAACCTGGATGGGAGCATAGTCGCATTCCTGGGTAATGAAACCATGGCTTCCCAACTCGATACGATCGTTATTGACCTGGGCCTGTCCGACAATCTGGCAGTCGGCGATGTGCTGGCGATATCCAAGGTAGGCTCAGAAATGGTTGATGAGATTGAGCGTGAGCGCATGAGTTTCCGAGAGCGCATGCGGGCAATCTTTAGAGGTGACCGTCTGGCACTGCCAGGCAACGAAACCGGCACTGTTCTGGTCTATCGAACCTTTGAAGACATGAGTTACGCAGTGATACTGAACAGCCTCGAGCCCATCGAGCTGACTGATCGCGTAGTTAACCCTTAACCAGATCCTCGGTCGATTCTGAAGTATTTCGCTGTTAGTAAATAGGTGACAGTTTCGCCTTGCTCACCTATAACTAGACCAAGTTGATTTCTTTTCCAACGTTCAAGGATGAATCATGGAAGAGCGATGTTTGCTGGCGTATCTGCGTCTGCAGAACAATTCCCTCATTGGCCCCCGTTGTCTCTCTCAAACACTGACGCATTTCGGCAGCCTGGGTGAGCTAATCGGAACACCAGACCAGCAGCTTATCGATTCCGGTTTTACTGGTCGGCAAATCGAGTTCTTAAAAGACAGTTCGCTGTTCAGTGCCAACCCGGAATCAGCAGAAATCGAAGCGGCGATTCAGTGGCAATCGACTCCTGGACAACAACTCATCTGCTATGAGTCCAGCGACTATCCTTTTCTGCTAAAAGAGATCGCACTACCGCCACCGCTACTCTTCTGTTCTGGCAATCTGTCGCTATTGGAGACACCGATCTGCGCCATCGTTGGAAGCCGTAAAGCGAGTAGTTATGGATTGCGAATCGCCAAGTGGATCGCCAATGAACTTTCACAGTTGGGCTTCACTGTGATCAGTGGTCTGGCGAGAGGCGTGGATTCTGCCGCTCATGCAGGCGCGTTGCTGGGATCAAAAAATACCATAGCGGTGATTGGCACTGGTATCGATCGCGTGTATCCGAGCAGCAATCAAGCCTTGGCCAAACAAATGCACAGCGAAGGCTTAGTTGTCAGCGAATTTGCTCTCGGTGCACCACCCCGCGCCCACCATTTCCCGCAACGCAATCGCATCATTAGTGGGTTGAGTCTTGGTGTACTTGTCGTGGAAGCAAGCCTTCGGTCCGGCTCACTCATCACTGCCAATCTGGCCCTGGAACAAAACCGAAATGTGTTTGCAATACCGGGCCCAGTCGACAGTTTGAGTTCAGCGGGCTGTCACAAGTTATTGAGAGAGGGGGCCAAGCTCGTTGCCTCAGCCGAAGATATCTGCGAAGACTTACTAAACGGGTGGAGAACTCAATCGTCTACAACGCAGGCAATCGTGCCAACGGCCTTCCCTTCATCCCGCTCCAGGGGTTGCCAGCTCTCTGAGTTGGAGCGTAGGGTGGTCGAGGCCATTACAGAAACCAATATGCTTGTGGACACGATAGTTGCAGCCACTCGACTGGAGCCATCTTCTGTCAATCATGCGCTGATGCAGCTGGAGATCAAGGGTGCTGTTGAATTATGCGGGGGCCGAGTGCAGCGCTGTGACTGAGTACAAGTCCGGTTGCAAGCCTTGGCTTGCAACCCGAAAGTGCCTGCTGTAGTTTGCCGGTTCTTCGTTACCAGCAGCCAGAAAATAGATATAGATTAAAATTTTTCTAAGCGTTTTCTACTAGCATTGGTCAGGTATTCGAATGCCCAGTAACAATTGTCAGAGAGGAACACCGTGCAAGCCGAAGACATCAATGCCGTAAAGGAATTCCTGTTAGGACTTCAGAATTCAATTTGCTCTGGACTGGAGGAAGAAGATGGCAGCGCAAGCTTCAGGACCGACCAATGGGATAGGGAACAAGGTGGCAGCGGCATTACGCGAATCATAGCAGACGGTGCAGTGTTCGAAAAAGGCGGCGTCAATTTTTCTCATGTGTTCGGCGAATCCATGCCGGCATCAGCTACCGCCGCCAGGCCAGAGTTGGCTGGTAGAGCTTATCAGGCGATGGGGGTGTCGCTGGTTATCCATCCCCACAACCCTTTTGTTCCTACTTCCCACGCCAACTTTCGCTTGTTTGTGGCAGAAAAAGACAATGAAGAGCCCGTTTGGTGGTTTGGCGGCGGCTTTGATTTAACCCCTTATTACGGGTTCGAAGAGGACTGCGTACACTGGCACAGTGTCGCCAGACAAACCTGTGAAGGTTTTGGGGAAGACTACTATGACAAATTCAAAGCCTGGTGCGACGACTATTTCCATCTCAAGCATCGGGGTGAGGCTCGGGGCGTGGGAGGCCTGTTCTTCGATGACTTCAATGAGTTGGGATTCGAGCAAAGTTTCGAGTTTGTGCAGAGCATGGCAAGCGGCTACTTAAAGGCCTATCGCCCTATCGTCAACAAGCGCAAAGACACACCCTACGAAGAGAGGCATCGACAGTTTCAAGAATATCGCCGTGGCCGTTATGCCGAGTTCAATCTAGTCTATGACCGGGGCACGGTATTCGGCTTGCAGTCCGGTGTTGGAAGAATTGAATCCATATTGATGTCGTTGCCGCCGGTTGTGCGTTGGATTTATGACTGGCACCCTGAGCCGGGTAGTGACGAAGAGAAACTTACCAGCGATTTCCTCAAGCCCCGGGACTGGGTATAGTTCTTTTTTCTATCCATCCCAGACCGAGTAACAACCTTGACTCAGTACGCCGTTGTGGGTGATCCCATTGCCCACAGTAAATCACCACAGATTCATGCCCTGTTTGCTGAACAAACTGGTCAGGCAGTCGACTACAACAAACATCAAGTGAGCGCGGCGGAGTTTAAAGACTTCGTGTTGTCCTTTTTCGCCGATGGCGGTGGCGGATTGAATATCACTTTGCCCCACAAGGAAGCGGCTTTTTCTCTGGCACAACAGCATTCCTCACAAGCGCTACTGGCCAAAGCAGCGAATACCTTATGGATGGATAACGGTGAATTGTGGGCGGACAACACCGATGGCAAAGGTATTGTTCGTGATCTTCATAAAAATAATGGGATTGAATTGAAGGGCAAGCGGCTGCTCGTATTGGGAGCCGGCGGTGCTGCGCGCGGCGCCCTGGCCGCGTTAATCGAAACTTCTCCCGCCAGCGTCATTGTGCTCAACCGAACGTTTTCGCGAGCGAGGGCTTTGCAATCAGATTTTTCTGATGCGTATCTGCTGGAAATATACGACTACAATCATTCAGACGTTCAGCCTTGCGATGTGGTTATAAACGCAACCTCGATGAGCATTGGTGGTGCAGTTCCACCTGTGCTGCCCTCTCTGTTGGCGGATGATTGTTGTTGTTATGACATGATGTATGGCAAGGAGCCAACGCCTTTCATGCAATGGGCAAGGGACAATAATGCGCGACAAGTACTCGATGGCTTAGGGATGCTGGTGGAACAGGCAGCGGAGTCTTTCTTTCTGTGGCGGGGAGTCAGGCCAGATACTGCACCGGTGATTTCGGCGTTGCGCACTCAACTTTAGCCATTCTGCTTACAAGGAACTGACATAAAAAAAGGGCTATAGAATCTCTATAGCCCTTTCTGTTGTCTTCAAAGAAGCAGTGATTAGTGCGCTTCTTCTGCTCCGTGTTCATCACCGTGGATGTCACTTGGCCCAAGCGCCACGGCGTCACGATCATGGCCACGATATACAAATCGGGTCTCTTCAGTGTACTGCCCCTCGACTGCCATAAAACCAATCAGAAGCAGCAGGACTACAGGAGGTCCCAAAATGGTCAGAACCAAAGCCATACGTTCCCAAACCGCATGCATGAAGATGGCAACGATAAAGCCAGCCTTCAAAAACATGAAAATGATAACCAGAGTCCAACGCATGCCGCCTTGTACATCGAAGTAATCAACCGCATAAGAGAAAGCACTGAGAACGAATAGCAGTATCCAAATCTTGTAGTAAATACCCAGAGGGTGTTGTTGTCCTTCAGCCGAAGCCATTACAGTGTCCTCTTACAATAAGTAGAAAAATGCGAAAATGAATACCCAAACCAGGTCGACAAAGTGCCAGTAGAGACCGGCGATTTCGACGATCTCGAAACCTTTCTCGTCGTAGTAACCTCGTTTAACCCTGAACGCGACCCATAACAAATAGATCACACCTGCCGACACGTGCAAGCCGTGGAATCCGGTCACCATGAAAAACACCGACCCAAACTGGGGTGCTCCAAATGGGTTGCCCCAGGGGCGAACGCCTTCATCAACGATAAGCTTGGTCCACTCGAACGCTTGCATGCCGACGAAAGTGGCACCGAAGGCTGCCGTTGCACAAATTAGCCAAAACGTTTTCATCTTGTCTTTGCGATAACCGAAATTCACCGCAAGTGCCATGGTTCCCGAGCTGGTAATCAGCACAAAGGTCATGATCGCAATCAGAATCAGCGGAATGGGATCTCCACCGAAAGAGAGTGCAAAGATTTCACTCTGCGGTGGCCAAGGTTCCGTGGTGGTGACTCGTACATTGAGATAACCCACCAGGAAGCAAGAAAAAATAAAGGTGTCCGACACCAGGAATATCCACATCATGGCCTTTCCCCAAGGCACGTGGTACGCCTGCTTATCAGCACTCCAGTCGTCGACGAGACCAGTTACCCCGTCGTGGGCGACGACCTCATTTGCAGTTGCTTCACTCATCCATCTTTCCCGTTAGTTATAAAGCAAGTTGTTGTAATGTGTTAAGTGTTCGACAGTAGGGCGAACAGAACCAGCCATACTAAAAGCAAGAAGTGCCAGTACAGAGCACACAGCTCAATACTGAGTTTTAAGTCTTTGGCTTCAGCGCCAGAGATCAAACGAATCGCACTCTTGCTCCACACCCAAAGCCCACCCAGGAGATGGACGGCGTGAAGGCCAGTCATCAAATAATAAAAAGCATTAGCTGGATTTGACGTCATGTAATAACCAGCAGACTGCAGGCTTTGCCAGGTCACTAGCTGACCGACAATGAACAGAATCGCAAATACACCGGCACCGATTAAGGCGGTGTAGAGATTGCGTTGTTCGCCGCGGGCCACAATGTTGCGCGCCCACTGGAACAGAATACTGCTGGCAACCAATAAGCCAGTGTTAAACCATAATTGGGCTGGTTCAGACAGTGGCTGCCAGTCTGGCAACTCCATGCGAATGTAGTAGCTCACGGTAAACAGTGAAAACACTACACTGGCAATTATCAGAAAGAAGGACAGGGCTACCCGTTCTGCTTCCGTGTCGAATGCGCCCTCTGGACGCATTCCACCGATTACCCCTTTGCGTTCCCAGGGTTTGGTTGTGACGTTCTTAAATAAACTCATACGTCAGCCAGGGACTTGTCCTGGTCCGGATCAAAATGCTCATCACTCACCGTTGGCTCTTCACTCTCAGGTGTGTTCTGAGGAATGAAGTCTTCGTGAGCACCGGGCACGCTGTAGTCGTAAGCCCAACGATAAACGGTTGGCAACTTGTCGCCCCAGTTTCCATGAACCGGAGGTGTGTCTGGGGTTTGCCATTCTAGAGAGGCCGCTCCCCATGGATTTGGATCCGCTTTCTTACCGTACTTCAGGCTCCAGATAATGTTGATGAAGAACAGAATCTGAGAGATGCCCACGATCAATGCGGCGATAGTAATCGTGGCATTGAGATCCTGTGCGGAAGCAGGAATGAAGTCAGTAGTACCCAGAGCGTAGTAACGACGCGGTACACCCAGGAATCCGAGATAGTGCATTGGCAAGTAGATGGCGTAGGCACCCAGGAAAGTCAGCCAGAAATGCACCTTGGCCATACCTTCATGGAACATGCGACCAGACATCTTTGGATACCAGTGATAGATCGCGGCATAAAGAACCAGGATCGGAGACACACCCATTACCATATGGAAGTGAGCGATCACGAAGTAGGTATCAGATAGTGGTAAATCGATAACCACGTTACCCAGGAACAGCCCGGTCAGACCGCCGTGGATAAAAGTGAAAATAAAACCGATGGCAAAATACATTGGCACATTCATGCGAATGTCGCCTTCCCACAGCGTCAGCACCCAGTTGTAAACTTTAAGTGCGGTGGGCACGGCAATAATCAGTGTTGTCGTAGCGAAGAAGAATCCGAAGTAAGGGTTCATGCCAGACACATACATGTGGTGCGCCCATACGATGAAGCTCAGTCCACCAATGGCGATGATCGCCCATACCATCATGCGGTAACCAAAGATGTTCTTGCGAGCGTGAACGCTGAGTACGTCAGAAACCAGTCCGAAGGCAGGCAGGGCAACGATATATACCTCAGGATGTCCGAAGAACCAGAACAGGTGCTGGAACAGAATTGGGCTACCGCCGTTGTGGTCCAGAGCAGTACCCGCTTCGATAACTGCCGGCATGAAGAAGCTGGTGCCGAGCAAGGTATCGAACAACATCATGATGGCTGCAACCAACAATGCCGGGAATGCGAACAGACCCAGGACAGTCGCAACAAAGATGCCCCAGATGGAAAGTGGCAAACGCATCATGGTAAGGCCGCGGCAGCGATACTGCAGAATGGTCACAACATAGTTAAGACCACCCATAGTGAAAGCCACAATGAATACAGCCAGTGACACCAACATGAGAATGATGCCCATATCGTGGCCGGGCGTTCCTTCCATCGCTGTCTGCGGTGGATACAGGGTCCAACCGGCGCCAGTGGGGCCGCCTCCAACGAAGAAGCTGGCCATCAAAATAATCACGGAGAGTAGGAATACCCAAACCGAGAGCATGTTCATAAAGGGGAAGACCATGTCTCGAGCACCACACATCAGCGGCACCAGATAATTACCAAAGCCACCCAGAAAGAGTGCAGTCAGGAAGTAAACCACCATGATCATGCCGTGCATGGTGATGGCCTGGTAATAGAAGTTAGGATCTACAAAATCTACCGTATCGGGAAAACCCAACTGCATACGGAACATCAGCGACAGCACCAGTCCAACAACACCAGTGAAGATCGCGATGCTGCCATACTGAATGGCAATCACTTTATGATCTTGGCTCCAAACGTATTTTCCGATCCAAGTGTGAGGATGGTGCATCTCCATCTCATGATCTCGGTCAGCTAATGGTACGTAAGCCATTAATACCTCCTAACTCTCTATAAATATTTCAGCTGCTTTAGCTGGATAAAACTCTAAACTCTGTTCTAACGAAGCGTGTTGATATAAGCCGCTACGTCTTCAATCTCTTCCTGGTCTGCCATGGCAGTCGCCATCCACACCATTTGTTCACCGTAATCGTCTTCCGCGTGCAAGCCACGAATGCCTGCACGGAAATTGCTGATTTGAGTCACGAAGTACCAGTCACTCATGCCAGCCAGTTTTGGCGCATCGGTGTACCAGGTGCCAGAACCATCATCCAGGTGACAAGCGGCACAGTTACGATCGTAGATGTCGTAGCCGTTATCGATATCACCAGTGATTGTAGGTTGGGCAGGATTGTCAGGCAGGGAAGCGATGTAAGCCGCCATGTTGCGGACTGCATCGTCAGTAGCCAGCATGCTCGCGAAGGGAGTCATTTGTTGACCGTTGGTATCACCTTCGCCGCCACGAACACCCTGCTTGAAGTAGTTCAATTGACGCTCGATGTACCAGGCCTGTTGACCAGCCAACTTGGGCGCGTTTAGTGCCTGATTACCTTCACCCTGAGCGCCGTGACAAGCAGCGCAGGCAGCATATTGTGCCTGGCCGGCGGCAACGCTAGGTGCAGCCATATTCTGGGTTTCCGCGAACGTAGGCTGTGCGGCCAACCAGGTATCGAATTCAGCTTGTGGCTCCACGACTACCGAACCGCGCATCATAAAGTGACCGATACCGCAGAGTTCTTCACAAAGAATATCGTAAGTGCCAGCTTCAGTTGGATCGAACCACAGGTAAGAAACCAGACCCGGAACCAGGTCCATCTTCACGCGAAATTGAGCGACGGTGTAGTTGTGCAACACATCATTGGAACGCAGCAGCGCTTTGACTGGCTGGTTCAACGGCAGGTGCATGACCGGGTCATTAACCACGACGTCGTCCTGGCCATTGGGGTCTTCCGGGTTAATGCCAAAAGGATTGGTTTGGCTCACGAAATTGGTGTCGACGGTACCGAGTTGCCCATCTGCGCCAGGGTAGCGGTATTGCCATTGCCATTGCTGGCCAAGTACTTCGAACTCAGCCGCATCTTCCGGTGGCGTTACGAACTGAGCCCATACAAAAAGGCCCGGTGCCAACATAGCGATTACGCCGATAGTGGTGAAGATAGAAAGGCCTACCTCCAGCTTGGCATTCTCCGGCTCATAAACTGCTTTGTGGCCTTCCTTCTGGCGGAACTTCCAGACGCAGTACGCCATGAACAGGTTGCAGGCGATAAAGACGAATCCAGTTACCCAGAACGTGATAGTGATGGTGAGATCGATAGTACTCCAATCAGCAGCCAGATCAGTGAACCACCAGGGGCTCGCGAAATGGAAGACGATAGTGGCGACTACCAGAACAAAGATAACGACCGCAAGAGCCATAAATCGGTATTCCTTCTTTTAAATTTTGCTCGGCTTGATCGTAGTTAGATTCCCTAACAGGGTTTCCGCGCGGATCCAGCGATGAGTCAAGTGTTGTTCGTTACATTCACCGATTTAAACACCAATGCCAGTGCACGGGGGACGATGAGCAAGCTGTTGCCAAACTCATTTTTTCGTCAATTTAAATCGAGTGATTGTCCTAATATTGTTGTTATCTGGACGGGGTAATTCCGCAGCTGATTCCTTCGCTTTTTTATGGCTGAAGTCTTGGGAAAACTTCTGAAAAAATCGAGCAATTTGGCACACCTCACGCGGTCCGGAATGCTATAGAAAAACGCCATTTCTAGCAAGTAAATCTGGCCCAGAAAGCCCCGGAAACTGCGCTAAATCAAGTAATTTTGACAGGAAACTGTCAGCTTCAATTCGAGACGCTGAAATTCGCTAACAATCGGTCAGAAAATCTGTGAAAATGCCTGCCTCGTTAGTGCGCTCAGCTTGAGATCACCAACGAAAAATGTTGAAATGCCGCCGCCCAAAAAGACGAGCCATTGGCTCAGCGAGCGGGGGACACTTGAGAACATTCCCTTATTCTTAACTAGCCGTAGAGTAACGACAGTGACGGAACTGACTTCCCAGCGCGCTGCCAGTTGGCGCGATTACTACGAGATGTGCAAACCCCGTGTGGTGATGCTGATGATCCTTACTTCATTGGTAGGGATGTTCTTGGCAGTTCCCGGGATGGTGCCACTGGACATTCTGGTATTGGGAAATCTGGGGATTGCCTTGGTTGCTGCCTCTGGTGCAGTCGTGAATCATCTGATTGATCGCAAGATCGACGTACTGATGAAACGCACCCACAATCGGCCCTTACCTCAGGGCCGGGTGGATGCAATGCAGGCGACTGTCTTCGCGGTAGCAATCGGGCTGGCCGGGATGGCTATTCTTATGCTCTGGGTGAATCCCCTGAGCGCCTGGCTCACCCTGGCATCCTTTGTCGGCTACGCCTTCATCTACACTGGCTATCTTAAGCACGCGACCCCACAGAACATTGTCATTGGCGGCCTGTCTGGCGCCATGCCACCGTTGTTGGGCTGGTCTGCGGTGACCGGCACTATTGAGGCAGACGCCCTGATACTGGTGCTGATAATTTTTGCCTGGCCGCCGCCGCATTTCTGGGCACTGGCTATTCACCGCAAAGACGAATACGCCAAGTCTGGTGTACCCATGCTGCCGGTGACTCACGGTGAGCGCGTTACCAAGATTCATATCATCGTCTACACCGCTATCCTGGTTGCGGTGAGTGCGTTGCCTTATTTCTCCGGCATGAGCGGGCTGCTCTATCTCGCCTCTGCTTTGGCGCTGGGTGCCGGATTCATGGGTTGGTCGACCAAGCTTATGGTGAGTCCTGGTCCAACCACGGCCATGGATACGTTCAAGTACTCCATCGTTTATCTTGCACTTTTGTTTGTGGCACTGGTGATCGACCACTACCTCTTCTAAGAAGACAGGTCTATTGTGCAACTCTCGCGCAACGCCAAAACAGCTTTCATCGCCTTCATCGTTTTCGATCTGCTGGTCGCGGCCTGGCTAATCTATTTGTTTCTTTTGCGCTCTGAGGTCAATGAGATCAATGACCTTAGGGAGTTGGGCGCCACCCGTTACCCAGAACCAACGGCAATTGAAAGTTTTACTTTGCTCGATGACGATGGCGATCCCTTCACCCAACAAGAACTGTTGGGGAAATGGTCTTTGGTGTTTTTCGGATTTACTTCCTGCCCCGATGTTTGTCCGTTAACCATGACGGAGTTGGCACAATTCTATCGGCGTTATTCCGCATCAGGTGCTGAAAATAGCCCACAGATTATTTTCATCTCTGTGGATACAGAACGTGACGGTGTAGCCGAATTGTCCGAATACATGTCGCGCTTCGATGACTCGTTTGTCGGTCTCAGCGGGCCTGCCCATGAAACCAAGCGCGTGGCAGAAAGTTTTTTCGTGGCGTACAGCACTGACAGCGAAAACAGTGAGCATATGGGACACATGACACCTTCGTCACAAAACGACGACTACATGGTTAGTCATTCGGTGCACCTTAGTGTGGTAAACCCCGCTGGCGAACTACACTCCGTCATTCGCCCGCCAATCCGTAGTGAGATTATGCTGGAGCTATACCCGCAGCTAATTCTGGATTAAGCTGCCTAACTATTTTTTGTCTAAAATCAATGGCTTGTGTTTATAGGACCAGATTGCTTCAGGTTAACGGTCAGAGCAACATTCCCCCTAGAACAAATTCTACGAGTAACTATTATTCTCTTGGGATACGATACCCTTGCTAGTGAAAGCACCTGTTGGAAATGGCCAACTCCGGTTTCCAACTCCTTCCGGACTTGCTTTCCACAATAATAAGCGACGAGAGACTTTGCGGTGGCTACAACAAAAGAACTCATTCTGGTAGACGGCTCCTCCTATCTGTTTCGCGCCTTTCATGCCTTACCACCCCTGGTTAACAGTCGCGGTCAACCGACCGGTGCTGTTAAAGGTGTGATCAACATGATCCGCGCGCTCATTAAGGGCCACCCCGACAGCAATATTGCGATTGTCTTCGATGCCAAAGGTAAGACCTTTCGCAATGAAATCTATGATGAATACAAGGCCCACCGGCCCCCCATGCCTGATGATCTGCGCAGTCAGATTCAACCCATACACGACATCATAAGAGCGATGGGTTTGCCACTGCTGATAATTGAAGGCGTCGAAGCAGATGACGTGATCGGCACCCTGGCAGTGCAGGCCACCAAGAAAAAGATGCAGACCCTGGTCTCTACCGGTGACAAGGATCTCGCTCAGCTGGTCAACGACAAAGTTACCCTGATGAACACCATGACCAATGAAGTTCTGGATATCGAGGGAGTGAATAAGAAGTTTGGCATTGGTCCCGAGTTAATTGTGGACTACCTGGCACTTATGGGGGACAAGGCCGACAACATTCCTGGTGTTCCAGGGGTAGGGCCAAAAACGGCAGTCAAGTGGTTACTTGAATACGGTTCGATGGATGGAATCATCGAGAACGCTGAAGCGGTCGGTGGCAAGATAGGCGAGCGACTGAGAGAAAATCTTGATCAACTGCGGCTCTCTTACGAACTGGCTACGATCAAGCTTGATTGCAAGATAGATGTGAAAATAACCGAGTTAGTAGCTGGCAAAGAAGCATCTGAGGATTTGCACGACCTCTTCAGCGCCCTGGAATTTAAAACCTGGATCAAGGAGCTGGAAGAGAAAGGCGTAAGTGGCAGTGGCGATGTAACGGTGTTGGGTGGGGGCCAGGACTTCAGCTCCGCTGCGGCAGAAGCCGAAGAAGTTTCAGTAGTACCAGAAACCATCGAGTATCAATGCGTTCAGGACAGTAAAAGCCTGAAAAAACTTATCGCCGAGCTGGAGAAGTCACAACGCTTTGGATTTTGTGTCGAGTTTGACGGCGAACATTTTATGGATGCCGAGATAGTTGGTGTTTCTGTGTGTCCGAGCATTGGCCGAGCTTTCTATATCCCCTGTGGTCATAGCGAAGAGAAAGATCAACTTACTGCAGACGAAGTTCTCGAAGCACTTAAGCCATGCTTTGAGAATGCAGAGCTAACAAAAGCTGGCTATGACCTTAAAACTCAACGGCATGTGCTGCAAAACTATGACGTGGATCTGCAACCACTAAAATCCGATGTATTGCTCGCCTCTTACGTTCTTAACTCGGTTGCGGTGAAGCATCACCTGGATGATATCGCGCGTTTTTATTTGGACATTGACCCCAAGAGTCTTGAGAGCTTGTTGGGCAAAGGTCGTAACAAGCTGTCACTGCCCCAGGTGGCGATCAAAGATTTCGTGGACTACAGCTGCGAGCGTGCCGACCTGATTCTGCGGTTGGCGATAAAACTCGAACAGGACATGTTGAGCCAAGGCCATTTGGCAGGCTTGTATCGCTACTATGAAACGCCACTCATTGAAGTGCTACAGGTAGTAGAGCGAAATGGCATCAAACTGGATGCCAAGGTACTCGAAAAGCAGAGCAAGCAATTGGCCAAACAACTGGACAAGTTACAGGACAAGGTTTACGACTTGGCTGGTGAAGAGTTCAACCTGTCTTCGCCAAAACAATTACAAACCATCTTCTTCGAAAAACTGGACTTGCCGGTATTGAAGAAAACCCCCACTGGTCAGCCATCGACCGCTGAGCCGGTACTACAGGAACTGGCCGAACAGTACGAGATGCCCAGATTGATTCTCGAGCACCGGTCACTGAATAAACTGAAATCGACTTACACTGACAAACTGCCTTTAGAAGTGAATGCGAAGACTGGCCGCATCCATTCTTCATTCCAGCAGGCCGTTGCTGCGACGGGTCGACTTTCTTCAACCGATCCCAATCTGCAAAACATTCCCATTCGCACCGCAGAGGGCCGCAGGGTCCGACAGGCGTTTATCCCTGACAAGGGCTGCAAGCTGCTGGCCGCAGACTACTCACAAGTTGAACTGCGCATCATGGCACATCTGTCGCAGGATCCCGGTCTGTTAAAAGCCTTTACCAGTGATGAGGACGTACATCGCGCAACCGCAGCAGATGTCTTCAACAAACCCCTGGATAAAGTAACCCCTGAGCAACGCCGAGGTGCCAAGGCGATTAACTTCGGATTGATCTATGGTATGTCAGCTTTTGGGCTGGCGAATCAGTTAAATGTGAGCCGCGGTGAAGCCCAAAAGTACGTTGACCGTTATTTTGACAAATACCCAGGGGTGAAGGACTACATGGAACAGACTCAGGCCTATGCCGACGAGAAGGGCTACGTAGAAACCCTGTTTGGTCGTCGTCTTTATCTCCCCAATATTCATGCCGGCAACGCCATGATTCGCAAAGCCGCGCAAAGAACGGCAATCAATGCCCCAATGCAAGGGTCAGCTGCCGACATTATCAAACGGGCAATGATCGATATTGCCAATTGGTTGGAGCAAGACGATATTGAAGCCAAGATGGTGTTGCAGGTCCATGATGAACTCGTATTTGAAGTTAAAGAGGGAGACGTGGAACTTTTGGCTCAGGGAGTTAAGTTTCGTATGGCTACTGCTGCCTCTTTGGATGTGCCGTTGATCGTGGATGTTGGGGTTGGGGATAATTGGGACGAGGCGCATTAGCATTCATCTTTCGTAAAAGTGCATCCATGCACTTTTACTCAGTCGCCAACAATTCGCTATCGGAATTGCGCGGAATCCCTTGCGAATTGTTGGCTCGCATTTGCTTCGCAAATGTCGGCATCCCTGCCTCAAGTAGAGCACCTTTCTAAATCACTTCGCGAAAGCGTATTCTTGCGCTTTTGCTCTGTCGTCGGCAATCACTGGCGCAGAAGCGCGGTTATGCTGGTGATTGCCGTCCAGTCTGCGAGCATAGCTCGCAGCCGTTCAAGCTGCACTCGAAGCTAACGCTTCGAAAGCGTTTGCTTTCACCCTCGCATTCGTCTTCGACGAATGTTGCCATCCCTGGCTCACTTCGAGTGTTTTTCCAGATCAGGTCCACTTAAAAGGGTCAAACTCTTTTAATCTATTTTCAACCAATCAGCGATGACTTTTTGGGCTTCGGGTATGCCTTGTCCGTTCATGGAGGAGAACAATTGGACTTCTACTTCGGGAAGGTCTTGAATGGTTTTGCGGATCTTTAGCAGGGTGTTTTGTTGTGCGCCGCGTTTGAGTTTGTCGGCTTTGGTTAGCAACAGCAGCACGGGCAAATCGGATTGCACTGCCCAGTTCACCATCATTTGATCGAACTCTTTTAGAGGGTGGCGTACATCGGACAGTAACACGATTCCTGACAGTGCTTCCCGATTGCGAAGATAGCGTTCCAGTTCGGCCTGCCACTTTTCCTTTACGGCGAGAGGGACCTTGGCAAAGCCGTAACCAGGAAGATCAACCAGATAGCACTGGCCCGCCACCTGAAAGAAGTTAATGAGTTGAGTGCGGCCGGGGGTCTTGGAAATCTTTGCCAGTTTGGAGTGGCCGGTAATGGCATTGATAGCTGATGATTTGCCGGCATTGGAGCGCCCCGCGAAGGCTACCTCAGCCAGACTGTCCTGAGGACAGTCGGCTAGCGTCGCGGCGCTGGTGACGAATTGGGTGTTGTTGAAATTCATGGCAAAACTCTGTCAATTCCAATGTCCTGGAATACCGTCCCACATAGTGCGGGCAGGGGAATTAGGCTATAATCCGCGTCCGCAAAAATACCGCTCCGGCACCAGATCACCATATCGATCAGGCTGCCCGTACGGTAGGCGAGAGCAAATTCCCTAAAAATTTAGGAAACAGAAGTTTAGTAACTCTTACTTTTAGGAAGCATTTTAGGAACTTTTTAGGAACTTTCATGAAGAAATTAACCATTGTTCTTGTATCGGCCTTAATGGGTACCCTTGCAACCCCATCCCTGCTAGCACAGGGTGACCCTGCCGCAGGCCAGGCCAAGGCCGCGCTCTGTGCAACTTGCCACGGTAATGATGGCAACAGCGAGCTGGCCATCAACCCCAAACTGGCAGGCCAGAATGCCAAGTACATGGTTAAGCAGCTAATGGACTTCAAATCCGGGGCACGTCCCGGTCCCACCATGGCTGCAATGGTAGCCGCTCTTTCCGAGGAAGATATGGAGGACATCGCCGCCTGGTATGCCTCTCAGGAAGTGACCTTGGGTGGGGTGAATCCCGAGATGCTGGAACTCGGCGAGTCCATTTATCGCGCCGGGGTTCAGAGCTTGTCGGTCGCTGCCTGTTCAGCTTGTCATGCACCAGACGGAAAAGGCAATGCGCCAGCTGGATTCCCCGCCTTGAGTGGTCAGCATCCTGAATACACGCTGCAGCAATTGGAACAGTTCCGTTCTGGCGAACGAGCCAATGACATGAGTAGCATGATGCGTACAGTCGTTGAGAGACTGACAGACCAGGAATTACAGGCACTGGCCAGTTACGTATCGGGTCTGCACTAATTTAAGGGACAATAGACTCTTATTAAGTAGGCATTTAGCCAGAAAAACGGCTTCTCGGGTCAGCTGATCCCATATCGCTCCGCCTGAGATAGCCAGCCAATAATGGCTATGATAGGGTTTTTTCAACTGCACCTGTCTAACCACGGATTAGCATACGGAGTAGCAAGAATATGAAACGAATACTACAGCTGGTGGCTTTCACCGCACTTGTCTCATTAGCGTTCTCGAGCACCGCTCAGATCGAACGCTATGTAGCGGGTACTCACTATACCGAGCTACCTGCCCCTGTTAACACGCGCGATGCTTCCAAAGTCGAAGTTCTGGAAGCCTTCTGGTACGGCTGTTCCCACTGTTTCCGCTTTGAGCCATTAGTTATCGCCTGGGAAGAAGGTCAGAGCGAAGACGTTGATTTCGTCAGGTTTCCGGCTTTATGGAACCCACTAATGAAGATTCATGCGCAGGTGTATTACACCGCCGAATCTCTGGATGCCGTTGAGGAGCTGCATCAGCACGTCTACAACGCCATCAATGTGCAAGGCAATCGCCTCGCGAGCGAAGACCAGATCGGTGATCTGTTTGCCGAGCACGGCATTGATCGTGGTGACTTCGAATCTGCCTTTAATTCTTTTTCGGTTCGCACCAAGGTGAACCAGGCAGAAAAGCGTATGCGTGACTATGGCATTCGCAGCACGCCAAACATGATCGTCAACGGCAAGTATCTGGTTACTACCGGAGACGCTGTTCGTACACAGCAGGAAATGCTGGATGTGGTTGATTTTCTTGTAGAAAAAGAGCTTGCTGCCCTCGGTTCTGCGGGCGATTAAGCCAACAAATCCCAGCAAGAAATGATATTTTGACCGGCCTCCCTAGGGAGGCCGGCGTTGTTTTTGGGCCTGGCCCAGTTCGGGTTTTATCCAGGGCCTTCACCTGTCACGCTAAACCATCGTAGTTCCCCGCCTCGAAACTAAAACTATTTCCCGGCTTTGTCAGTCTTAAGCAGTCAGAACTAACATAATTTCAACAGCTTAGCGAAGTTAGCGATCCTCGGTCCATTGCCAGAATATGAAACAAGACATTGGGCTTGTTTTTGTTGTGGATTGCCAAGCTGATGATTTGAATTAATGGCAGTTGACCGACATGGCATCAATACCATCATTAAGCGCAATCACATCAGGATTTCCTGGCGGCTTACATAAAGCGATCTTTGGAGATTCACGTGCTGAGCTACGCAAATCTATTACCGATCACCTGGTGGTTTGTGGCGCAGATCTGGTGCACCTGGAATCAAACAACAAAGTGCCACTAGAGGCTGCCAATGAAGAATCACTTTCGCCTGAAGCCATTGCACAAGCTGCCGGGTCACTGCTAAACCAAAATTCTGGCCCGACCAAAATAGAGTTACTCCTGCCCCCTTCCGAATTTCTAGCTACCAGCCAGATAATGCCCGGAGTCAGCACTGAGAATTTAGTGTCTGCGTTGGAGTTACAGCGAGAGACGCTTCTGCCTTCTTACGAACAAGCACTGTCGATAGCAGTTGTTGGCTCCGTCAATGACAGCATGGAAGAGCAACGGATTACAGCCCTGTGGTTTTCTACGGAGAAACTTCAAACCTATTTCACGGCATTCCATCAAGAAGGACTGAACCTAATCGCCGTGCAACCTCGAATCCTTTCAACGGAAGAGACTGCGTACAGTTTTAGTCTCATTGAGGAAGATGCAGAACAGCTTACTGCAATCACAGTCGAACAGGGTGTGATTACACAGTGGTTGCAGATTGAAACAGCAGATCTGGATCAACCAGAGTTTGCCGAGCAATGGCAAACAGCGACCAACAGTTTAGCTGATGCAAAGCAGATAGATGCACGAGCGGCGGATTCTTATGCAGTAAGTCCTGGCGAATCAGAAGCGGACTATAGATTCTACCCCTATGGCGCTTTGCAAGCGCAGCAACGAGTAGAGAAAGGCCGTCAACTAATAGCAGCGGTGGCGGTGTTTGCTGGGCTGCTTCTGCTGTCTTCCATTCCTTTCCTGTTCCAGTCATTCGAATTGCGCATGGCAAACGCCCGTCTGGAATCGACACAGAACATGTCGGCGGACGCACGAGCCGACCAATCTGTGGTGGTGAATTTCGAAAATGAATGGGGCGCTATCAACGACTACCCGGATCAACAATTGCGACAGGCAATGTTTCGATTGCAGGAACTGCTGGGGAACGAACGCCTGTCATCGTTAGAGCTAAACGAAGGCCTGATTCGAATTCAAGGCACCAGCTCAGACCCGCAAGCGATTTTACAGGCCCTGGAACAGGATCCAATGTTTACTGAAGTGGTGTTTTCGCGAGCGACCAACAATACCCGTTATTACATCGATTTACGCTTAGCGACGGTAAGTTTCGAAGCTTACATGGTTCGCTACTTTCCAGATGCAAGTTAGTGCATAGAAGAACATGGCTATCTCCAAACGAGAAAAGAACATATTACTGCTGGCCGCCACTGTGGCCCTTGTGTTCGTGATTACCCAAATCGTACCTGCGGTGCAGCGCTTCCACGCCAGTCGGGACGCCGCTATCGAAGACGTGCTACTGGCCATTACCCGGGAAGAAAGGCTTATCGAAGACTCACTCGCCTGGCGAGAGCGTCGCATCGATGCGCAAGTACAGCAAGCGGATATGGAGTCGCAAATCTTTAGTGGAGACACCATCCCATTGATAGAGGCGAATATCCAAAGAGACCTCTCGCAGCACGCCCGGGATTCTGGCCTGACGGTGAGTTCAACTCGATTGGCCGAGCGACTCGAGTCCGACGAATGGTTGTTGATTAGCCAGGAAATGTCTTTCCGCACCGCCGATGCTGGCAACACTGTGGTGTTTCTCGAGCGTTTGGAGAACTCAGTGCCTCGTTTGCAGGTGAAGGACTTCAGCCTCGATCGTAACCGTAACCAATACAACGGGTCCATTACAGTTATTGGTTTCGCGCGTGGGGAAAATAGAGGTGGAGGGGACAATGACTGAGCTTAGTGAAAACATGCCCCAGTCCTCGATGACCCTGCCAGTGTTCAGTCAGCTACTTGAGCCCGAAGGTATCGCACCAGCTCAGGATTTCTCCGAATCAGGCAAACTGCTGTGTGATCGCCTGCCGTCGATTCAGCTGCGAGCCAAGGTGCGATTTATTCTTGGTGGCACTTTGCAATTCGTGCTGACAGACGACACGGAAGTACGGCGCATGATGAAACACTGGCGTGCCGAGCTGTCGCCGCAAATCGAAGGCTCTGATGAAGACGTGTTTGTTTCCGGCTTCGATGACGACGAGTCACTGATGGATATGGCATCAGATGCACCGATCATTCGTCTGGTGAATCATCTGTTCGCCCGTGCCCTGGATCTAAATGCCAGTGATATTCACTTCGAACCTAATGAAAACACCTTGGACGTACGTTGCCGGGTAGACGGCATCATGACACGCATCGAGCGCTTACCAGCAAAGATTCATACCGCGGTGGCATCGAGACTGAAGCTGATGGCACGTCTGGACATCGGTGAAAAACGTTTACCGCAAGATGGGCGTATCGACTATCAAATTGGCAGCAACCAATTGGATATGCGGGTGTCGACGCTGCCGGGTGTGCATGGTGAATCGGTGGTATTGCGTATTCTGGACCGTAGCGATACCACGGTCGCCCTACAACAACTGGGTATGCCCGAGCGGGTATTGCAGGACTATCAATCGGTCATTACCCAACCTCACGGCATGATTCTGATTACCGGACCGACAGGTTCGGGCAAAACCACGACACTGTATGCCACCCTGGAAAAAATCAACGATGAGAAACGCAAGATCATCACTGTTGAGGATCCAGTGGAATATCAACTCGACGGCATTACTCAGATTCAAGCCAATGCCAGCATTGGCCTCAGTTTTGCGGCGGGACTCCGCTCCATTGTTCGGCAAGATCCCGATGTGTTGATGGTGGGTGAGATTCGCGATCACGAAACCGCTGAGATTGCCATTGAGTCAGCGCTGACCGGCCACCTGGTGTTTTCTACCCTGCATACCAACGACGCAGCAGGTGCGGTCACCCGTCTGCAAGACATGGGTGTAGAGGGCTATTTAATCAGCTCCAGTCTATTGGCCATTCAAGCACAGCGCCTGGTAAGACGGGTGTGTACCGAATGCAATGAAGCAGCGGCCATCACAGAGGATGAACTTGCCGTGCTGCAAATCGAAGCAACAGTCTGTCCTTCTATTAATCGTGGCAAGGGCTGTGATGCCTGCGGCAATACCGGGTATCGCGGTCGAGTTGGTCTGTATGAACTCCTGCTCATGACAGATGAGATTCGGCACCACATCGCCTCGGGGGCTGACGCCAATGTCATTCGGGAACAGGCTATTGCTGACGGTATGCGCACCCTGCGAGAAGATGCCCTGGAAAAACTTAAGGCGGGCCTTACCACGCCGGAAGAAGTCGTTCGGGTAACCAGGGCACTGTAGTTGGTCATGAGCGCACTGTACTTTAAATATCAGGCTTTCGATCAGAGCGGCAATCTGGAAACTGGCCAGTTAAACGCCGACTCGGAGCGGGAAGTCGTGCGCCTGTTACAAGGTAGAAACCTGACTCCGGTGAAGATTCAGGAAACCCGCCCCAGCGCAGACCCTCTGCGCCGTAAGAAGATATCCAATAATGACCTGCTGGATTTTACCAATGGCCTTTGCACGCTGGTGGAAGCACGGGTGCCCATCGATAAGGCGCTGCGCCTGCTTGATGGCATCACTGAGTCTTCAGCAATGCGCGAGTTAGTGCTGCAACTGCTGCGCGACGTCAAAGAAGGCAGGAGTCTTGCCGAAGCGATGGAGCAGCATCCCCATGTGTTTAGCAAGATGTACGTGAATATAGTCAGGGCGGGAGAAGAAGGCGGCATTCTCCATGACCTGCTCCCGGACCTTGCCGAATTTCTCGATACCAGTGCACGCACGCGCCAGGCGGTTATCTCTGCCATGATCTACCCGACGGTGTTATTGATTACCGGGATCATTTCCGTCTTTCTCTTGCTGGTATTCGTGGTGCCGCAGTTCGCCGCTATGTTTGAGGATGCGGGAACTGATATCCCACCTTCTGCTGCTTTCCTGTTGTCACTGAGTGGATTTATCCAGAGCTACGGTTACCTGTTCATCGTTGCGACAGTGCTGGCCATCTGGGGCTGGCGACGACTTGATCAGGATCCGGTTACTCGGCTGCGAAAGGATGGCTTTCTGCTAAGTCTGCCTCTAGTGGGCAATCTTATTCTCTATCGAGAGTGTGCGGTGTTTGCCAGAACTCTTGGTGCTCTCCTGGGGGCAGGTATCCCACTTATTAGAGCCCTGAGGGTTTCTCGTGAGGTTGTTGGTAATAGCCTTTTAAACAAACATCTGCTCACTGTAGAGGATGACGTTCGCGGAGGTGCTGGTTTGGGCATCTCATTGGAGAAGACCAACCAGTTCCCTACCCTGCTACATCAGCTAGTGGGAGTGGGTGAAGAGTCTGGGCGAACTTCTGACATCTTACTCAAGTCTGCAGTGACCTTTGATACTTACGTTCGAAATCAAATGTCCGCACTGGTTGCTGCACTGCAGCCAGCATTAATCATATTTCTGGCCATCGCTGTTGGTGGCATCACGATCACCATGCTTTCTGCTGTCTTCAGCATGAATTCAGTGGAGTTTTAAATTGGAGAATAATGTGAAAACCCTGGACATCACCCAGAGAAAGGCTAAACCGAATCTGCGTAGAGCCATTGCCTTGAGTAGTCTCTTGCTGGGTTTCTCTTCCTGTACTGTGCTGGAACAAAATCCGACTCCGACGGGAACAGGCGCAACTGCTGGTGTGTTTACTCAACCTGCGGCTACCCAGTCCCAAAGCAACACAAGTATTCCCGAGTTGCCATCTACCAGTTCAGAAGAGCAACAGGCATTGATTGATGCCATAAACCGGCAAGGTCAGGTGGTTAGTTTTGGTGGCTACACAGAAGAAGTGCCAGCACCAGAAGTCATTGAGGGAGAAGATGTAGTCGAGCTCAACTATGAACAGGCTGAATTGCGCCTGGTGCTAGAAGAGCTTGCCAATGCTCTGGACGTTTCCATAGTTATTGACCCTACCATTGATACTCAAGTATCCATTCGCACTTCGCCCAATCGACCGCTGCAACGAGATGACATCTGGCCTCTGATGCGCCTGTTAAGTCGTGATGCGGGCGTAGTAATAGAACGCGCTGGCGATATTTACAATGCGCGTCGAGTTGCTTCGAATTTGACTTCAGAAATTGTTACCCCTGATACCTTAGGTGATGGAACTGCCGCACGAGTTATGCAGGTAACTCCGCTGGTTTATGTTTCTACTGAAGCAGTTATTCAAGCAATCGAACCACTACTGCAACCCAACGGTGAGGTGAGGCAGCTGGGCGCCAGTAACCTGTTGCTTATCAGCGGATCAGAATTTGACCTGGAAAGAGTGAATCAATTGTTGATGCTCATAGATGCTGACCCGTTCGTGAATCAAGGCATTCATCTCTATCAGCTAAGCAATGCCAATGCCGCACAAGTTGCCGAGGAGTTGGCAGAAATTCTACAGCTCATCGAGGGCCCCAACCCTTCTTATCAGGTGCGCGGTATCGCGCGAATCAATGCTCTGCTGGTAACTGCGCCAGCCTCGCGTGGATTCGAAGAGATTTCGCG
>JAKSCP010000479.1 GCA_022360535.1 Pseudomonadales bacterium
CTGAGAGAGTTTCCAAACCTCGCGCAGTTCTGGCGACGATTCTTCCGACAGAATCTTATGCTCTGGAAAATCCGCAGTGATTCTGTCACAGATCAGTTTGTCGGCTTTTAGATCGGCTTGTGTCACCAACTCCTTGCCGCCCTTGTAGTCATGGGTCAGCGTCGCAGTCGCCCGCTCTTTCACGATAAGCACTCCGGCTTCCCGCGCCAGATCCTGGGTAATTTTCAATAGATCTTCCATCAATATTTCTCTGTAGGCCCCTATTCACGGTGCTTTGAGCAGATTGTGATAAGTGGATGTCCTTTAATTGCCATTCAATTGCTGTTAATTGGGTAGCCGAAGTTTAAATGGGTGTCCTCTGAATGTGAGGTGGGGTGCCGATATGTGAAGGGTGATGACGGCCTTAAGTTTAACTCTTCGATACGCTGGGTTTGCGGCGACAGCCACGCTCATTAATCTCCTTACTCAGGAGCTCACGCTGCAATTCTATCAGGGTGCGTACTTCATTTATGTGTCTATTCTGGCCGGGACTTTAACCGGGCTGGTAAGCAAGTATTGGTTTGATAAACGTTTCATTTTTCGTTTTCAGTCGCAGTCTGTTGGTGACGATTTCCACAAGTTCATCCTCTATAGTCTCACCGGTGTATTCACCACGGCACTTTTCTGGGGCTTCGAACTCGGTTTTCACTTTTGGTTGGGCACCCGCCTGGCTCGTTACAGTGGCGCCGTGATCGGACTCACGCTGGGTTATGTTGTAAAGTATCAGCTCGATAAGCGCTATGTTTTCAAGCGCGCGAGCTGATACTGACAATCAATCCACAGGACCATTCATGCAGTTAGCAGGCTGGGGCCGGTTTCCACGAGTCGACGCGGAGTTAATTGAGCCCCCTACAGCGCAGGCCGTCATCACCGTACTCAAGGAATCTGATGAGGAAGGCACTTTGATCGCGCGAGGTGCAGGTCGCAGCTATGGGGACAGCTCGTTGAATACGCAAGTTCTCAGCAGTCGCTTTCTCGATAGCTTTTCCTCGTTTGATGAAGGGTCAGCACGACTCCGTTGCAGTGCTGGCGTTACTATCGACGAACTACTGAAGGTAAGCATTCCCAAGGGCTTGTTTCCAGCGGTCGTACCGGGCACCAAGCAAGTCAGCATTGGCGGCGCCATCGCAGCGGACATCCACGGCAAAAATCATCATCGCGACGGCAGCTTCTGTGATCATGTGGAATCCCTGACCCTGGCTCTGGCTAGCGGCGAAATCAAAGTCTGCTCTACAAAGAAAAACAAAGAGCTTTTTCACGCGACCTGCGGTGGTATGGGTCTCACTGGCGTCATTCTCGACGCCACAGTAAACCTTGAAAAGGTGCCCAGTGTCTTTATTAGATCACAAGCGATTGCAACTAAAAATTTGAATCATACTATCGAGCAACTGGAGGCACTTAACGATAATAAATTCGTCGTCGCCTGGGTCGATTGCCTGGCTACAGGTGACGAGCTGGGACGAGGCATCGTGCACGCTGGTAATTTTACGGAAGATGCCCCTATGGAATATGTGCGGCGCTGGGGTCCCAGCGTCCCCTTCAACACGCCATCGCTGATGCTTAATCGTTACAGCATGTCCTGGTTCAACAACTTTTACTATTGGCTCTATAACAGACCAGCCGGTGAAGATCTGGATAGTTACGACAGCTTCTTCTTTCCCCTGGACAGCATTAAACACTGGAATCGACTGTACGGTCGGAAGGGGTTCTTGCAGTATCAGTTTCTTTTACCAGAAGACACTGCACAGAAAGGAACACAGGCTGTTCTAGAGCGAGTCGCGGACGCTGGCAAAGGATCGTTCCTCGCCGTGCTGAAGAAGTTTGGTGCTGGCAACAGCAATCTGCTCTCCTTTCCCGGACCTGGTTTGACCCTTACTCTGGATTTCAAGAATGAAGCATCACTCTTCCCCTTACTGGATGAACTCGACAAGATCGTGATAGAAAACGGTGGCCGCCACTACCTGGCGAAGGATGCACGACTCTCTGCGGAGACGTTTAAGGCGGGTTATCCACAGTGGGCAAAGTTTAAGGCTGTGAAAGACAAAGTAGACCCTCAGCAACGCTTCTCTTCTTTGCAGTCTCAACGCATTGGTTTAACAACAGCAAAGGATGAGCGGTTATGAACGTGCTCATCATTGGAGCCACGTCGGCTATCGCCAAAGCTGCCGCAAGACAATACGCTGCACGTGGGGAGTGTCTGTTTCTTATTGCCCGCGATGACAAGCGACTCCAGGAAATGAGCGAAGACCTGGTTGTACGAGGAGCGGACTCGGTGAACTCAGCCAGTCTGGATTTACTGCAGCATGATCAACACAGTCAAGCTATCGATGAGGCTGCCAGTGTTTTGGGCACAATCGATATCGCATTAGTGTGCCATGGCTCGTTACCTGATCAGGAACAGGCGGAGAATGATTTCGCAGCTGCCGAGAAAGCGCTCGACATCAATGGCCTTAGCGTAATCTCACTAGTGACGGCGCTTGCGGCAACGATGAAGTTACAAGGCAATGGAAAGATTGCTGTGGTCACTTCTGTAGCTGGTGATCGCGGCAGGCAACCTAACTTCGTTTACGGCGCTGCGAAAGCCATGGTATCCACCTACTTACAGGGTCTACGGGGAAAACTATTGCCCCACGGCGTGCAGGTCATCGATATTCGACCAGGCCTGGTGGACTCGCCGATGACTGCCCATCTAGAGAAAGGCGCCCTGTTTTCTTCACCAGAGACCGTGGCAGCAAAAATCGTGAAGAGTATCGACGGCAATCGCCATACAGTTTACGCACCCGGCTATTGGCGCCTCATTATGCTGGTCGTTAAATCCATCCCAGAAGCTATTTTTAAACGCCTCAAGTTCTAAGCCTTGACCACCTCCACTCTTGACATACCACTGTATGTGGATCTCGACGGGACACTGATTAAGACAGACTTGCTGTTCGAAGGCCTGTTTCTGTTACTGCGTAAGAACCTCCTTTATCTCTTTGTCGTTCCGCTCTGGCTACTCCAGGGTCGCGCCAGACTCAAAGCTGAAATCGCTAAACGGGTTTCCGTCAATGCGGAGCTGCTACCGGTCAATACTGAGTTTCTGACATTCCTGAAAGAGCAAAAATCCCAGGGCCGTCAGCTTGTTCTCATTTCTGCTTCAGATCAACGAGCAGTGTCAGCAGTTGCGGAGGGTTTTGGGCTTTTTGACGAAAGTCTTGGCAGCGATGGCAACACCAATCTGAAAGCGGAGGCAAAGCTCAAACGAATACAGCAGTTAGTGGGCGGTGAAGAATTCGCATATGCCGGTAACTCCCGAGCAGATCTTCCGATCTGGCAACAGGCAAGTGAAGTCCTGCGAGTTAATTGCGATCCGTCTTTGGGGGCTGCTGCCACCACCAATAAAACACAACTGAGTTTTGATCGACCTGTTTCTTACTGGCCATTTCTTTGGCGGGCGATGCGGCCCCACCAATGGCTTAAGAACGGATTGCTTTTCATCCCGCTGGTTCTGGCCCATCAAATACAGGACCTGCATAGATTGGAACATGCCGTCTATGCATTCATTTGTTTTAGTCTGGTGGCCTCCAGTGTTTACCTTCTGAACGATTTACTGGATCTGGAGTCGGATCGACGTCACCCGACAAAAAAGGAACGAGCATTGGCAGCGGGCAATTTGCCGCTACAGATCGGATTCGTAGCTGTACCAGTTCTGTTGATGGCTGCCTTCTTGCTCGCGCATGTTCAGCCGCTGGATTTCTTTATTGTGTTAAGCGCGTATTGGTTGTTGACGCTGCTCTATAGCTTCGTGCTGAAAAAACTGTTTTTGGTAGACGTCATTACCCTGGCAGGCCTCTACACGTTGCGGCTACTGGCAGGTGCTGCCGCGGTCTCGGTACAGGCCTCACCCTGGCTGCTAGCGTTTTCGATGAGTTTGTTTCTGGGGCTGGCAGTCGTAAAACGGGTCACTGAGCTGGTAAATACTTCGAACCAGACCAACTCCGCACTGCCAGGCCGCGCTTATACCGGACAGCATGTAAAACTTCTGGCGGTCATAGGGGTGCTGGCTAGTCTTGCGGCTGTGTTGGTATTTGCGTTCTATATCAACGCCGAGGAAACAGCCATGCTCTACAGCTCACCTATTACTTTGTGGCCCATCTGTGGATTACTGTTTCTTGTTTTGTATCGCATTTGGAATTTTGCGATCGAAGGGAAGCTACAAGACGACCCAGTATTGTTTGCGGTCAGCGATCATCCCAGTCAGGTCGCGACCGTACTAATGTTCGTGGTGTTGTGGTTGGCAATCTAATTCACACCAGCATACTCAAGATGCCGTGGTGAAAGCGCAGATGATTCTCTATGAAACTGGAGATGAAGAAATAACTGTGATCGTAACCATCGCGCTGATTAAAGCCCAGTGGCATTCCTGCTCGATTGCAGGCTTCTACTAACAACTCTGGTTTGAGTTGTTCTTTCAGGAATTCATCCGCAGAGCCCTGATCAACTAGCATGGGAATAGGTCGAGTCGCGCTTTTTACCAACTCCACAGCGTCATATTCAGACCAGAGTTCCTGATCCTCACCAATGTAGTTCTTCAAGGCTTTATGTCCCCATGAACAATTGATAGGCGAACAGATTGGGGCGAAAGCTGACACCGAGTGGTACTTGTCAGGATTTTTCAGAGCGATTGTCAGGGCCCCATGGCCACCCATGGAGTGTCCGAAGATACTCTGCTTATTGATGTCGATCGGGAAGTTGCGCGCAACAACTTCCGGCAGCTCTTCCACTACATAGTCGTACATATTGTAGTACTTCGCCCAAGGTTCTTCGGTAGCGTTCAGGTAGAAGCCTGCACCCAGCCCGAAGTCGTAAGCACCCTGTTCATCGTCCGGTACCTCGTCACCTCGCGGAGAAGTATCAGGGCAAACAATAATCAAGCCTAATTCCGAAGCAAGACGCTGTGCGCCGGCTTTCTGCACAAAATTCTCATCAGTACAGGTAAGACCGGAAAGCCAATACAGGACGGGCAGTTTTACATCCGCCCCGGTTGCCAGTTGTTCTGGCAAGAAGATGGAAAACGTCATCTCGCAAATACAAGTGGTGGAGAAGTGTTTATGGCGCGACTGTGTTCCGCCAAAACACTTGTTGCTGGCGAGTTGTTCCAGGGGCAAAGTGAAATCCTAAAGTCTTCCTCAGTGGCAGCGGCCTATTGTAGACAGCTTCACCAAGAAAGACTAAATGATTTCGGAATTAGCTACGACTACCATCTCCAGGGTCGCTTTCCATAGCGACGCCTTTCGTCGAATCGGTAGGGATCCCATGAACGGTCATAGCGATAGCGAAACCGGTCACGAAAGTTTCGGTCACGGTGACGATTGCCGAAGAAACGATCCCTGTCTCGACGATCACGAAATTCCCGATGTGGACGATTGTTTGATTGAAATCCACGGGAGTTTCCAACGAAGCCCGACCGATACCAATCATAGCCATTCCAATCGAAGCGCTGACCACGGTTATTGATGACCCAGGGCCGGTTATAGGTGCCGCCGATCTCCACAGCACCCCCCGGCGCCTGATCCCAGTCATAACCGTTCCAACGATAGATGGCATAACCACCACTTTCCCTCTTGCTGCCCAGCACCCAGCCATCGGCTACCGCGATACCGGAGCCTGGCACACGGTACCAGTTGCCCCCTTGCCGACGATAGATGGCGTAACCATCCCGGTTACGTTCGCCCAATCTCCAACCGGTGCCGCTCCTGCTCTGATCGCGAAAGCCGTGATCGTCCGCCTGAGCTGTGCCGACACCGAGGAGCAGCATTGACAGTGTTGCTATTCCTAAGAGTGCCTTTTTCATGGTGGTTTCCTCCAACAGTCGAAACTGTAGCGAGGAGTATTGATCAGATTAGCTGAATCAGGGGTTAATGGAGGAAGCGAATTCCAGACAAAGCGTTCAGATTCGGTTCAGTGCTGGATACCGTTTAGCTAACTCAATATGCAAAGTAATCCGATAGCGGCAGGGATTTGTCCGCTATTCATTACCAGGCCCTTTTATACAACGATCAGAAAAGAGTCTTCGATAGCATCCCATTTACTGGGCTTACCGATCCTGGTCACCCGCATCGGTTTGGTGACTTTGGGTTCCAGTAGCGATTCGAATTCCTCTACTGCCTGAAATTCTGGGTCTAACCACTTACGCACCAGGTCTTTATCTTCGAAATCAATCATCAGGGGCATCGATTTCGGATGTATTGCATCCCACTGTGGTGTGAGTGGTGGCAAGGTGATAATAGAAGCCGAATAAACAATCTCGCCAGTTTCATGATTCAGGTGTTCTTTATACAAACCACCAAAAGCGATAGCTGAGTTTTCAAGCTCGATTTTGTGATAGGTTTTTTTATCGCCGAGGCCTTCAATAAAAGCACTGGCGGGAATGAGGCAGCGGGATTCCCGAAAAGGTTTATAGGAAATACCTCGTTTATTGTTGAGTTTGTCGGAGCGGGAATTGAAGCTGGCGTATTTGTAATTTGGTTTCAGTGTTTGCGGATCAAGGAACAGCCACCAGATCGCCTCAGATACCTGGCGCCTACCTCCTTTCTCATGAACGATGGCGATGCGACCACCCGGCGCGATGTCATCACTGAAAAAAGATCCTTGCAGACTAATGCCCAGTGACGCGCAAAGTCTTTGAATCTCGGGGTTAAAAACCAGGTTAAAACGACCACACATTGCATTCCGTGGACTGACGAGTGTAAAGTCCAATTCCTTCTTCTTTAATTAGTCGTCCATCATTTATACAAGAACAATAAGGTTTGCACCATGAAATCACTGGTTCACTTTGGCATCGTAAGTTTGCTTCTCTTCCTCTCAACCGGCAGCGCTGGCTCATTAGCACAAGGATCAAGCAATTCCGGCATGTCTTGCGAAGCCCTGGCAGACCTTCGAAGCCTGACTATTACCCGTGCAGAAGTAACAGAGAACCCCTTCGATGGTTCAAGTTACTGCTACGTGCGAGGCATTATTAGTCCTGCCATCCATTTTCATGCGCAACTTCCGTTGCCACAAAACTGGAACGGTCGCTTCCTGCAGTGGGGGGATGGCGGTAAAGACGGTGATCTGGACTATGCCAACCATCGGGTTGCTGAAGGTTATGCCGTGACCAATAGCAATATGGGTCATGACAATGGTGTCGAGCCCGGCGCGTCATTTGCCTTCAACAACCGCCAGGCAGAAATTGATTTTGGTTATCGCGCAGTACATCTAACGGTAATGGCTGGCAAACGTCTGGTGCGTGAGTACTACGGGAACCGCCCCGAATACTCGTATTTTGAAGGCTGTTCCCAAGGTGGTCGTCAGGCCTTTATGTCGGCCCAGCGCTATCCAGCAGATTTCGATGGCATCATCGCTGGCGCACCGGCCTTTAACTATCAGGGCCTGAATGCCGCTGGTACCTGGAATCTGCAGCGGGTATTCAGAGACAACCTGGTAGGCAATCTGGCTGTAGACAGCAATGGCGATGGCAGCTATGACAGCCTCAGTCTGATCGATGTCTTGCACAATAAAGTATTAGAGAAATGCGATGCCAATGATGGTTTGCTCGATGGCTTAGTGAGTGATCCACTTAGTTGCGGTTTCAATCCGAACCTGGACCTGGCCGATGTCATGTGCCCGACCAATTCCAGTGACGGAAGTTGCTTCACCCAGGCACAGCTGCAAACAGTGAACGATCTCTATAACGGACCTCGGGACGATGCTGGTCGCCAGGTATATCCCGGCAAGATGTTTGGATCCGAACCCCACTGGCCGCGTTACTACATTCCCTGGGTTGAAAACAACATGGGGCCGTCTAAGCTTACCGGTGTCGCTGGCGATCATATGAATTATCTTTTCTATGAAAAGGATCCAGGTGTCACAGTTCCTGACGTGCGAGATATTGATTACCAGGCCAGAACTGATAGCGTATTTCCAGAATTTCACTGGGTCGATTGGGACATCAATGATTTCTTTTCCGGCAAAGGTGATTTAATGAAATCTATTACCGATGCCAATGACCCCGATTTAAGCCGTTACCTGATAGACGCAGGTGGCAAGCTTCTCATCTACCATGGTCTTATCGATACCTTGATCGTGGCAACGGACACGATCAATTACTACAACGACATGGTAGACACCACGTTCAACGGCA
>JAKSCP010000098.1 GCA_022360535.1 Pseudomonadales bacterium
CCGAATTTGCGCGCCTCGTAGTTGCAGGTTGCCACAACACCCCGTCGCTCCGGGGAGCCGCCCACAGCGATTGGTTTATTGCACAGTTCAGGGTTGTCGCGCATCTCGATCGAGGCGTAGAAACAATCGCAATCGCAGTGGATAATTTTCCTGGCACCGGACATGAGGGTATTGTACCGAGAGCAGAGAGCCTGTCCCATGCTCATCTGCTCTCTGTAGAGGTATCAGTATAGGTAAGAGGTGCTGCCTATGGTCTAGAGTCAGGAGTTATTTGTCGCGAACTCTTGCATGAAATCAACAAGTGCCTGACAACCTGCCATAGGCATTGCATTGTAAATGGAGGCTCGGGCCCCACCTACTGCGCGGTGTCCTTTCAAGGCATAGAGCCCATTGGCTTCGGCCTGGTCAAGAAACGCTCCCAACAACTCTTCGTTATTGAGGTTGAAAGTCACATTCATTACTGAGCGGTGAGCCGCCTGCGCCGTTCCACGATAAAAGTCACTGTCATCGATGAAGTCATACAGTAAAGCAGCTTTCGCGTTGTTCTGTTCTTCCATCGCAGCCACACCACCTTTGCCTTTTAGCCATTCCAACACCAGCTTCATCATATAGATGGCGAAAGTATTGTTGGTATTTGCCAAAGAGTGTTGATCGGCGTAGGTCTTGTAGTTCAATAAACCTGGTGTCTCTGGCAGTGCGTGCTCCAGCAGGTCATCACGAATAATCACCAGCGCCAGGCCAGCAGGCCCCAGGTTTTTCTGCAAGCCTGCGAAGATAACACCAAAATCAGAGATGTTGAGTTGGCGAGACAGAAACTCCGATGTCATGTCGGCCACTAGTGGCACATCACCCGTGTCGGGAAAGCTGTGCCAACGAGTTCCGAATAGCGTGTTGTTGCTGGTGATGTGCAGATAGGAGCTATCAGGGTCGACGTCAGAGGATGAGAATTCCGGAATATAGCTGAAGTTTTCATCTTCGCTGCTGGCAATATCGATTGACGTGCCGTAGCGCGCTGCTTCTTTGCTGGCTTTCACTGCCCAGTTTCCAGTCAATACAAAGCTGGCCTTCTTCGCCGGATTACGATTGATGAGATTCAGCGGAATCGCTGAAAATTGCATTTGTGCGCCGCCATGGACGTACAGAATTTTGTAGTTGTCAGGGATATTCGCCAGTTCGACTAACAATTCATCGGTACGATTGATGATGGCATCGAATTCCTTGGAACGATGGCTGATCTCGATGACACCCGCACCGAGGTCCTGGTAGTTTAAAAATTCCTGTTGAGCTTGCTCCATGACTTCCAAAGGAAGCATGGCTGGCCCAGCCCCAAAGTTGTAAACGCGTTTCATAATGTTTTCCAGAGAGCTTGAAATTAGAGCAAGGTGACTTTAATTACGTCTTCGATGTCTGCTATGGCTTGTATTGCCGACTCAGAAGGCACAGATTCAAGGTCGATAAGGTTGTAGGCGACCTCGTCACGGCTTTTGTTGATCATGTCAATGACGTTGATGTTTTGGTCGGCCAACACCGACAAAATCTGTCCCAGCATCTTGGGTACGTTCTTGTTTGAGATGGCAATACGTGTGCATTTTTCCGCATCCACAGCTCGGTCCAGGGACAGGGCAGGGAAGTTTACCGAGTTTCGGATATTGCCATTCTCCAAAAAATCCATCAGTTGGTCGGCGGCCATGATGGCGCAGTTTTCTTCGGCTTCTGCCGTGCTGGCGCCGATATGTGGCATGGAGATGACTTTAGCGTGCCCCATTAACTCAGGTCGCGGAAAGTCGCTGACATAACATCGCAACTTGTCTCCCTCTAAGGCGTCGGCAAGAGCCGCTGAGTCTACGATCTCATCCCGGGCAAAATTCAGCAGGCAGGTTCCTTCGCGCATGGCACTGAACATAGCGGCGTCGATGAGGTTTCTGGTGGAATCCAGCACTGGTAAGTGCAGGGTGATGAAATCAGAACTGGCAACCAGCGAAGTGAGGTTTTCGATGCGCTTTACCTGGCTCGGTAGGCGCCAGGCAGCATCCACCGATAGCGCTGGATCAAAGCCTTGTACTTTCATGCCCAGTTTAATGGCCATATCAGCTACCAGAGAACCGATGGCGCCCAAGCCAATCACACCCAGAGTCTTACCGGCTATCTCACTGCCTTTAAAACGCTTCTTTTCTTGTTCCATGAGCTTCGACAGTTCACCGTAGTCGCCTATTCCATTTTGGGTGCTGGCGAACTGGATGCCCGGGATGATGCCTCGCGACGCTAACAACAAACCACACAGAACGAGCTCTTTCACGGCATTTGCATTGGCGCCAGGCGTGTTGAATACCACCACACCCTGGTCGGTGCATTCCTGAACCGGCACATTGTTTACGCCGGCTCCGGCCCTCGCCACTGCGCGTAGATTACCGTTGATAGCAGCAGCATCGAGCTTGTGGCTGCGCAGCAATATGGCTTCAGCCTCACTGACTTCGGCGCCGACTTCGTAGTTATCGTTGGAAAAACGATTCAACCCGCGCGGTGATATCGCGTTAAATGTTTGAATTTTGTGCATGGTCTTCCTTAGGGCACGTGCGAATGGCAATAGGGGAGAACTTTGCAGACGCAGAGGTCGCAAAAAGTCGTTCTATCTGGTTATCTCATTGCTTGATTTGGCGTGCAGAGTAGCCAGCCGTCGAATTTTTAAAGCGGGGAATTATGTCTCGATTTGCGCTGAAACTCCAGCCGCAATTTTCCCTCCAATTAAGGCAGTTTGGAGAGTGGGTCGAGCAGGGTATGATAGCGGTGAATTTGAGTTGAGCGAGACCATGAGCGAGTTTGTAGCCAGTGAGCCGGTCGCCGTTGGCGACACCGACGTGCCGGTGTTTCGAATTCTGGGGCGCAATCCAGGACCAATGACCGGACCTGGAACCAATAGTTACCTGATGGGACGTGAGCGCCTTTGCCTGCTGGACCCAGGCCCCCTCGATCCGGATCAGTTACAGTGTTTTCTACAAGCTATTGGTCAGCGCAAGCTGGAGTACATTCTACTTACTCATACCCATGGAGATCATTCGCCAGGGGCAGCTCCGTTATCAGACGCTACAGGAGCTGAAGTTGTCGGTTTGCCTGCGCCCGATGCTATTGGTCAGGACCATAGTTTTCAGCCCACGCGAAACTGGCAACATGGTGATCTAATTGATCTGGGTGAATATCGATTAGAACTTATTCATACACCCGGGCATGTTTCCAATCATATTTGCTACTTACTTTTAGAGGAAGGTCTGCTATTTACTGGCGATCATGTGCTGCAAGGCACGACGTCGGTGATCCTGCCTCCGGACGGCAACATGTCTGACTATCTCAATTCACTGCGACTATTGCAGCAGCGGGATCTGCGCTATCTAGCACCGGGGCATGGAGGGTTGATGTCTCAGCCGCAGGAAGAGATAACCAATCTCATTGCTCATCGACTTAAAAGAGAGAGCAAGATCGTCTCATCAATGCAGAGCCTGGGAGCCTGCAAGATCGATGAGCTGGTGTTAGTCGCTTATGATGATGTGGCTCCACACCTGATTCCGTGGGCAAAGAAAACGCTCACTGCGCATCTTGTCAAACTGCAAGACGAGGGCAGGGCAAGCTTGAGCGAGTCTCTCTGGGCTCTTACCGGTTAGTCAGCGACTATTACGTGGCTTCCCAAATTTCGCCCTGGACTGTTTATATGATCCGTTGTGGAGATGGCAGTCTGTACACTGGCATAACAACTGATATGGCACGACGTTTAGACGAGCATCAACAGTCTGCAGCCATGAGTAGAGGCAAGGTGGCTGCCCGCATAAAGGGTGCCAAGGCCTTGCGTGGTAAAGGACCTCTGGCCGTTGCATTTACCGCGCCGGCATCTGATAGATCTATCGCTTCAAAAATGGAGTATAGGATTAAGCAGTTAAGCAAAGCCCAAAAAGAAGCACTAGTCGCGGGCAGAATCCCTATCGAGGAAGTGATGCCCGCAGATGAAGCGAGTTAGTGATATGAGCAGTGACAAGAGCAAAGAAGAGCAGTTGCCAGACAACGAGCCAGCAGCTATGGCGAAGATACCTGTTGGTATAAGTAGTTGCTTGCTGGGAGAACGAGTGCGCTTCGATGGTGGGCACAAAGGTCACTCCTATATCACCGGGACTTTGGGTGAATATTTCGAATTTAAACCTTTCTGCCCC
>JAKSCP010000164.1 GCA_022360535.1 Pseudomonadales bacterium
ACTTGAGTTAGCAGGTTAAAGAGACTGGAGCCATCTGGAACCAATCTATTGCTCCCTCAGTTACTCTTCAGAAAATCCTCGACTCATAGGTCGGGGCTCTTTCTTCTACCCCGAAAGTCCACCCTTCACATCAAAACAGTTGTACCCTTTTGTGGATAGTCGATAATAAATATTCAGAGATTTCATTTTTGCAATTTCTCTGGAACCCGCATATTTACTGGCTTACACGAGGTACGAACATGAACAGAACGACGATTTACAGCTGTGGTTCGGTGCTGCCGCCAACGGCGGTATCCACCCAGGATTTGCTGCAGGAGGCAAAATTTGACCGTCTAGGCTATCCAATCAACGCCGTGGAGCAGCTGATGGGGATTAGCCACACCCGGCATGCGCCGGCCGGAACCAAACCTGGTGATTTGGCCATCGAATCGGCCAAAATCGCACTAGAGCGCTCAGGGGTGCCTGCCCACGAGATCGGAGCCGCATTTTATTGTGGAATTGACCGGGACTATGTGGAGCCAGCGACCATGCATCGCGTGGCCCATGCAATCGGGATCAAACCTGGGCTGTGTTGGGATATTTCAGATGCTTGCCATGGGCTGATTACAGGGCTGTTGACCGCTCAAGCACTAATTGCCGCAGGCACTGTGAGATACGCCTTGCTTTGCACGGGCGAAGTGCCGAGTCTAAAAACCAAAATGCTCGTGGATCTTTTCAAAACGGGTAAGCTGGGAAAGGAGAGCGTCGAGAAGTCGATAGGAGGCATGACCGTAAGTGATGTCGGAGGTGCCATGGTAGTCGGTATTTCCGAAGACGAAAGTGGGATTGTTGGTCATCAAACACGCTGTGATTCGAGTCAAACCAAATTATGCTTCGCTGATTTCACCAATGTGCCTTATGGAGGCGAACCCGAGTTTGCCATGGAAATGGGCAAAATTTGCGCTAAAACCATTGGCCTGGTGAGGAAGATGATTCCGGAGTCGCTCGATCGCTTTGGATGGTCGAAGGAAGAAATCGATTTTCTTATTCCACACCAGGTCGGCGAACGGCCATTCCTTAAGTATCTGGACATATTTGGACTTACCCAGGATCAGTCGATTGCGACTTTTCCTACATTAGGAAACTTAACAACGGCGACGTTTCCGGTTTGTTGGGACAAATTGTCAGAATCTGGCCAATTGCAGTCGCTGAACAAAATTTTCTGTGTATTTACCGGATCAGGAATTGCATCTACACACCTTGGAATTTCTCTCTAATTTCGGTAAATTCGTACCCCGAAATTGACGGTTTCAAGTGGAGTAGCGTCTTTTGATCGCGTTTTACCTGTTTGGTGTTTTTGCGCTGGTAGGTGTCATTCTAAAAACACTTATTCTTGCTCAGGTCAGTACACGGACCCGCATTACATTTGCTTTCGTTGTACTGACGTTATTGTTTATTGCTCAAAATGCGTTTGAGTTTCTTGGGTTCTGGACATTTGAATCCAATGCCGAACTAGCATTTCGATTTATAGACGGGCTGATGGTGACACTTTTCTTTATTTCGCCAGCGGCAGTGCATTTCATAGGGCGGACTATAGGCAACCGAATGGTGCTTTTTACCGTGCCAATATTTATCGCTTTTGCAACATACCTAACTTATCTACTCTTTTCACGCCAGCTCGTTCTGACTTACGAACACATTGGTTACACAATCGTCAGTGTGCCTGGTCCCAGTTACTCGCTATTGCAATACTATGCGCTTTCTGCACTTGTCGTTGCTGTGGTCTGCTTACTTATTGGGCTGGCAAACAAAGACAGTGAAATTCGAACGCGATCAAGAATCCTGCTTATTGCCTTCGCCCCGATATTCTTGGTTTCTTTCGGAGTGAATCTGCTAAAACTACAAGGGTTTAATTCGTCTACTGCAATTCTAATGCCGCTTGCTTCTACATTTTTCATTTGGGTTCTAATGTATTTGGCAAGGGATGAGGTTGTAACTTTCAGGCTCAAGTGGCGGCAAGCTTGGTTCTTGGTGGGGCAACTGAAGCGGATTGTGTTCTCAAATTATTCATTCGCAAACCAGGACTACCTGGAGTTCATTGAAAGAGAACAGTTGAAGACATTGCTGGAAGTTTCTGATGGAAAACAGTCCGAAGTGGCTAAAATTCTTGGCACGTCTCCAGCTACTATATGTCGGAAGGTTGCCAAATACGGTCTTCTCGAAGATGACCTTTTGCCGTCTGAGCCCTATGAGGCAATGAGCAAATCCCCTCAATAGCCCCAGAAGATTCTTCAAGTCCGCTGGCACTGGCGGAGTGTTAACTAAAACTTGCTTAGGCTCTAGAGAACGTTCTGAATGTTAATCTGCTCAGGTTCCTTCGTTCGGTTCTTCTTATCCTCTTAACGATATTTACATTTTTTGATTTACTGATCCTGATAATCAAAGGGAACTACCGCCTTTTTGACGCTTTCTGGGCCGAAAACTTTTGGGCTTTGTCCGAATCCAATAGAACTCAACACTTCAGCGGTAGTATCCACAAGCCCCTCGAAGCTTAGCTTTTCATTTTCTCGAATAACTTTATTCAGGTGATATGTAAATGCACCAAAACTCTGTGATCCTACACTGTATTCAAGTGCCTTTTCGTCTTCATCACAGGAAGTGATAACAAGCGGCATATAGGGTCCAACAGGAGTCTTGTATTTTGCTTTCTCTGATCGATAATCTTTGTCTTCGATTTGCCGTAACGCAGCAGCACGACCAAATTTTCTGGTTGCGCAATTTTTACCAAAGTACTCTTGCCTCACTTGTTTTCTTCTCGAGAAATTTTCTGAAACTTCTTTAAGTTCTCTGGATTCCCACCTGCCACTAGCTCTATCCCATTTCATCATTCTGTGTCGAATGTCTGCTGGCGGCACCAACCCTCGCGCAACTCTCCCTCCGTTCCTGTAGATGTCCCCAGAGTGGCAGCAATCAAAAATAAGGACTAGCCGAGTGCCATAGGGAAGTTGTGAGTAAAGGTGATAAATATGATCGTCGAGAATCCATGTCTCGCGTTTATCATAGTCAAAATCCACCGGCACCAAGCATTCGTCTAGAATATCAACGCGCTCAAACTCACCATAAGAGGCTACCTGGGTGCCGTGTCCACTATAGTAGAAAATCAGGTTGTCGCCCGGCCTTGCATTTTTCACCAGCCATTCCAACCTTTCCATTATCCGATCCGCAGTTGCTCGTTCATCCAAAAGAAGTCTGATATCTGTCTCGGAGAAACCACAGTCCTGTAATAGCTCATTCATCAAATAGACATCATTTACGCAGCCATACAGCCGGTCAGATTCAGTCGGATAAGCATTTATGCCACACAGAAACGCTTTGTTTTTCGACTGTGGGGCATCCTTGTCGGCTTCAGATCGAACGGAATAAGACCGGGCAACAGACTCGATGTTCATGAGTGAGGCGCTAGACTGGGCAAAGGGGAGGTAGACGTTGTAGGTAGTCTCCGGGTGTTCGAGATAAATCTCTGCTGCGTGATCAGCAATTGAGTCTGGCAGGTTCTCATGGCAGTTGACTTGCAAGAAGTTGTCTATGTCTGGGAGGTTTAGAGGTTCGGTGAAAACATCGTCGTGACGGTTATAAAGATGGAACCACCATTTGACGGATAATTTTTGTATCCTGCCAAATGTCAGATTGCGAATGACGAAAGCGTTGCCGAGTTGAGACCCAAATGACACATAAGTCATGCGCGCAAGTTTTCTCGACAATTCAGCCGAGTCTGGATGGGACAGCGCATTGTAAGTGATCAGTGAACCCAAACTATGTGCGAGTAGTAGGTCTGGACTAAAGTCATTAATCGCTTTTAAGACTCTTTTTCGGGTTTTTCGTTGAAAGGCCCTGTCACTGACCCACGCTACGACATAGCCAGCCGTCCAGCGAATGGCGCTACGTATATTATCGATTCCGCTGGCAATACCTCTTTGTCGCGTAGGCCCAAAAAGTGCACTCATAAGGAGCTTGTTGACGGCAGAGGCAATTTCGAATGGAGAAAGATCGACACTTTCGAATATGTCATCGTAGTTTAGAAACTGGATATCAAGTTCTCTATTACTGGCAGGGAATGTCTGTCTGATTGATTCCTCCCAGATAGTTTCCCATTCGCCCGACCGGTGATCGCCGAGACCGTGTACGCAAAGAACTTTTAATTTTCTTGCAGGCATAAGAACCTCCAGGAGATGTTTGAGTGGAATTTGATGCTTTCATCTGACTCGGCGGATTTTCAAAATCCCAACACTGCTCGAAAATTGCCAGCAACCGTGGCATAACCGTGCTTATCGGGATGAATCTCGTCGGCCCATTGGTCGGCTGCGACAGATCCCAAGTGAGAAACCACGGCAATCTGGGTTTCATGTTGGGCAAGATCTTCCAGCCTTGCATGGAATCGATTGATGAATTCCTGAAGCAGATCTTTCTGTAACTGCGTATCAGTAATGCCTTTGTTTTTCAGGTGTTTGCCTAAAAACTTCCCACCTGCAACAGGGAGTACGTAGTCATAGGAATGCACGAGAATTCGCATGCCAGGTCGAATCTCATTGACCCATTCAATAATAGTTTCATAGTGGCTGATTATGGTGTTCAGAGCACCGGGAAATTGATCTGAGATCAATTCATCAACACCCATGCCCGTTTGGTACTCATTGATAAAGTTGGGGAAAGTATCTCCCAGGATATCGTTTCCTCCACCGCTAACGAGGAGTGCTCGTGCCTCAGGAATTTCAATTAGTGCGCCTTGAATTTGATCCTGTTCAACCATTTCCCAGATTTCATCTCCCGCCGCTCCCAAGCTGCGAACAGACAACTCCTTCGCAATGTGGTCGATGGTGTCTCTAATTAAGGGGTGCAAAAACCAGGAATCGCCCTCTGAAATAATCACTGGTCGATTGGGATAATCGCGACGGGACCTCAAATATTTTCGATACCGTTTCGCAGAACAAATGGAGTTTGCCCAGCGTATTAGAGATGAGACGCTGCGAGCTACCTCCTCGGGATCGTCCCATTCATACATATCAGCCAATTCAAGGCTTGGAGAAAACTGTTCGTCGCTGACGAAGTACTTTTCAAGAATCGGTTTTGGATCATCCGCGAGCATAATCTCTCTTTGGATGTCTCTGAGATTGATGGTGACTTTGTCGTTCACTCTTGTTCTCCTTGATCTTATGTAAAGCCCAGGACACTTTGGAGCATATCACAACTTTCGGGGGAAAATGTTTCGGATTGCTGACACTTGAATGACTGAGCCAAGTTAAATCCCAAGTGCTGTTTTTCACTCAAAATCCCAATTGTTGTGCCCTTGGTTCCAACCGCCTAACTTGCTAAGTTGTAAGTGAATTCGAGGTCAGAAATACCGGAGAACCCTAGTGCGCAAACGATTTCAGTCTGTACGTCAGTCCCGTCGGGATTTTCTCAAGAAAACCGCTGTTTCTGCTGCCATCGCTGCCAGCCCATTAGGCACCGCAACGGCCCAGTTACGACGTGTCGATGACATTGGAATACAACTGTATTCTCTGCGCCGTGAGATGGCCGCAGATTTCGAAGGCACGCTAGAGCAGTTGGCCGAGATCGGTTATACCGAAATGGAATTTGCAGGCTACCACGGGAAATCAGCAGACGAAGTACGCAGAATCCTGGATGGCTTTGGGCTCACCTCGCCAGCCGCTCATGTGCCGCTGAATGCTATTCGCCAGGACCTGGAGAGGGAAATTGAAATCTCCGCCACGATCGGTCAGCAGTACATGGTAGTGCCTTCGTTACCGGCTGATGAACGCAGCCTGGATGACTACCGGCGTCATGCCGAGACGTTGAATCGTGCGGGTGAAAAGACCCGGGAGGCTGGCATTACTATGGCCTACCACAACCACGATTTCGAGTTCGACATTCAGGAAGGGGGCAGGATTGGCTATGACATCATCACTTCCCAGACCGATCCGGAATTAGTCGTATTCGAGATGGATCTGTATTGGGCGGAAGAGGCTGGTTATGACGCGACCTTTTTCTTTCTTAAGTATCCGGGGCGTTATCCAATGATTCATATTAAAGATCGCGCCGGTTCAGGAGAGATGGTTGATGTGGGTCGCGGGTACATCGACTTTGAAGATTTGTTTAGTTACGGCGCCAAAGGCGGATTCAGGCATTACATTATCGAGCATGACAATCCCAGCGATGGCATTAATTCCATGGCTTACAGTTACAACACTGTTAGAAACCTACGCTTCAAGTCGTCATACGAACTGCCATTCTGAAGTCTCAACCAATTCCAAATCTTCCTTAATGCTTGATGACCCTTTTACCTTAAAGACCCCAAGATCGAGATGCAGTGTTTCTAATCGCCGTCCATGACGATGCAGCCGTATTCTGAGCCAATGTAATAGACTTGTTAATTGATAATTCTTATCCTCCATCAGAGACACCCCATGGAGGAACATTATGCTCAGAGTCATTATTGCGTTTGCCCTTTCGACATTTCTATTTTCCTGCCAACCCGACACACCTGTTGCAAATGCTGCGGAAGCCGACCGACAGTATGGTGATCCGGAGTACATGAATCCGAATCCTCGTGCGCCTTACTCGGAAGGTGTTCGCTACGGTGGCTTGATTTTTCTTGCCGGTAAGACAGGGGGCCCTGGCGAGCGTGGTGTTCAGCCCGAAACCCGCCGCACACTTGAAGCCATAGAGGATGCTCTCGAACGCTTTGGATCATCCATGGATCGTGTTGTTAAGTGCACGGTGTTTCTGGTAGATATGGCCGAGTGGGGAGCTATGAATGAGGTTTATTCAGAATTTTTTCCTGACAACAAACCAGCCCGCACGGCGGTTGGTATCAGTCTTGGAGGAGACACTCGAGTAGAGATCGAGTGCATTGCGGCGGCGTAATCAATTTTTTTGCTGACTGCAGCGACTAGATAGCGCGGCCGTCTGCAATTCTGATGTAAGAGTGGAGCGTGCTCCACTCTTATTACTCTCACACTACTTTATTTTGGTTCCCACAGTTCAATTGGGTTGCCTTCTGGATCATACACGCGGGCAAATCTGCCATTGGGGTAGTCTGCCGAGTCGACTTCCACCTCGATATCAGCATTTTCCAGCTGCGCTACCATGGCATCCAGATTACTGACGCGCAGATTGATCATCCACATTTGTGAGTCCCTGCCGAAATAGTCCGTGTCCCGTGAAAACGGCGCGAAGACTGTCGGTCCAGCCTCCT
>JAKSCP010000339.1 GCA_022360535.1 Pseudomonadales bacterium
AGGTCACCGAACATACTGAACAAAAAACCGGCGATCTCAAATGTAGTGAGATGTGAGCCCACCAGAAAGACTCCGCGACCTTCTTTAAGAGCAGCATCTACATGCTCCATACCCTGTATGGTCACTTTGTCCCGATAACGATCTTTGTCCCCACACCAGGCAATACAGATTTCAATAAATCCGATGCCATTGGATAGAAAAGTCTTCTTCACCAGTTGCCGTTGTTCTTTCTTGCTGAACTCGGGAAAGCACAGCCGCACATTGGTCTCGCAAACGTGGCGTCGATCTCTCGCCAGATAATAGGAGAGCAAACCCAGCAGTTGTCCCAATTTAATCTGAACGGCAAAAGGTAACCGTGCTACCAGCCGCATGCTGAAGATGCCAATCCAGGTAGGCCAGTATCGCGGTGATCGAAACTGGCCCAAAGGAATCAGCTCTGCGTTGTCTTGAGGATCTGGTTTGGGCACGAAGGAAGGTGACTTATGGTTAAGGCTTGGCGGCGCTATTGTATCAGAGAGTGTCGGCTGAAAGCCTGAAGCGCTAAACCACGATCACAGACCGATAGCCCTTAGGCTGTGTTATTATCTGCCGCGTCTCGGGGCAACCCGGGTCATAGGAGAATCGTAATGAAACTGGACATGCCTCCCTTTCAAGACGCCAGATTACTGGTTATCGGTGATGTGATGCTGGATCGCTATTGGCATGGCAGCGCCAATCGAGTCTCACCAGAAGCACCGGTTCCGGTTGTAAAGGTTGGTAATCAGGAAGCTCGCCCCGGCGGTGCAGGCAACGTTGCCCTGAACGTTGCCGCATTAGGCAGCGCAACCCGGCTAATTGGTGTGGTAGGTAAAGATGAAGCCGCCGATGAGTTACGCTCACGATTAAATGCTGCCGGTGTTTACTGCGATTTCATTCATTGCGAAGACAAACCCACCATCACTAAATTGCGTGTCATCAGCCAGCACCAGCAATTGATTCGTGCTGACTTTGAAGAGCCCTTCCTGGTCGACGATGTGGCTGCGATACAGGGTAAGGCGCAGGACCTGATCGATGACACACAGGCGGTCATTCTCTCTGACTATGCCAAAGGGGCATTGCAGAATGTTACGCCCTTAATCGAATTGGCCAGAGCAGACAATATTCCGGTTATAGTCGATCCCAAGGGAACAGAATTCGAAAAGTACTCAGGCGCGACTCTTATCACACCGAATCTCAATGAATTTGAGGCTGTCGTTGGGCCATGTGCTAATGAGCAGGAGTTAGTAACCAAAGGTTTGAAGCTGGTGAGTGATCTGCAATTGCAGGCTATTTTGATTACCCGCGGTGAGCACGGCATGACCCTGATCCGGCCCGATTCACCGGAGCTGCATTTGCCGGCCAGAGCCCAGGAAGTATTCGATGTCACCGGTGCTGGTGATACGGTGATCTCCGTATTAGCTGCCGCGATGGCTGCGGGGGAGAGTATGGCTGATGCCACTGCTCTCGCCAATCTCGCCGCTGGTCTGGTGGTTGGCAAACTGGGTACTGCAGCAATAAGTGGACCCGAATTGCGCCGGGCGATTCTGGGCGAGCTCGATTCCAGCCGCGGTGTGATGACATCAGAGCAGCTATCTATTGCTGTACAGGATGCTCGTGCCCATGGTGAGAAGATCGTTTTTACCAATGGTTGCTTTGACATTATCCATGCCGGCCATGTTGGCTATCTCACAGAAGCTAAAAAACTGGGCGATCGTTTGATTGTTGCCATCAATGACGATGCTTCTGTAAGAAGATTGAAAGGGTCAGGTCGCCCTATTAATCCTGTTGAGCGAAGGATGGCAGTGCTTGCAGGGTTGGAAGCGGTAGATTGGGTTGCTTGTTTTTCAGAGGATACACCCGAACCTCTATTGGAAGCACTTCGGCCCGATGTCCTGGTCAAGGGTGGTGACTACACTATCGATCAGGTGGTCGGTGGTGCATTTGTACAATCCTATGGCGGACAAGTGCAGGCGCTGGAGTTTCTCGATGATTGTTCTACGTCAGAGATTGTCGAGAAGATGAAACAAGCAGGTAGCTAATCGGTTACCGACTTTGCCGATTCCACATTAGATCGAAGGTGCTCCGGATTAATAGTGCCGACGATCACACTGCTCACACCTTTTTTCGACAGCGCAAAATCCAGCGCTTTGCGAGCACCGCCCTCTCCCAATGAAAGATGCCCACTGTTCATGGCCTTTTTGATCAGAATGCCTCTGTTGTGTTTGGCAGCATAGTCAATCACTGAGCCATCGTCCGTTGCTTCGGCATGGTAGGTCACCATGGCCATGTCCATTAACTCCAGTGCGCGAATTCCCCCTTCTACCGTCTTGCTGGACATGCCTATACTGCGCACCAGCCCGGCTTCTTTTAGCTTTTGGAGTGCTTCGACGCAGTCGCTGTTATCGAGAATGGAGAGGTCATTACCATCGGAATGGATGAGTACCATATCCAGATAGTCAGTCTGTAAATCCCGCAGGCTACGCTCAACGCGCTGCTTCACATAGTCACCCTGGAAATTGTAGACGGACTTGCCAGCAAGAAACTCCTCACCAACCTTGCTACACACGATCCAGTGTTCCCGATCAGTCAGTAATCTGCCCAACCGCTGCTCACTGCTACCGTAGGCAGGTGCGGTGTCCAGCAGGTTGATTCCCAGGTCTTTTGCCAGAGCCAGTAAGTCCTGAACTTCGTTGTCACTGGGCAGACTAAACGTGCTTGGATACTTAACTTCTTGATTACGACCAATTTTCACGGTTCCCAATCCCAGGCAGGATACCGAGATACCAGTGTCGCCCAACGGTCTTTTAGCGAGTGAACTCATGGATTAACTCAATCAGTGAATTTGTTTTCCCAGTGGGCATTACCCAGTGGGGGAGGGGGCAATAAATCCCTTAATGTGCCTGCTGATGATTGATCGCTTTTCGGAACAGCCTTGGCCTCCAGATGACTGACCAGTTTATCGGCAAGGGAAGGCGCGAGTGTAAACTTGGTTGGGAATACCACGATGGTGTTGTTCTCCTCGTTGAAAACCGAATCATCAGGCCTTTGTTTGTCGGTCATCTGCGCCTCGGCGCGATTTATGAGAAAGCTGTCCCACTCTGCCGCGCTCAAATCAACCCAGGGAAAATAGATCTGTAATTGTGCTTTCGCTGCCTTGATCTGTTCATCTGCTGATTTCTTGACTCCGGACTCGGCCAGCTCGCCGCCGAGATACCAAACCGTCGCTTCATTCTCGTCTCGATGGGAGGTTACTGTAAGTATTGGAGTGAGACTGAAATCATCACCAATGCAATGGGCATAGATTGCGGGCAAGTTTTTCTGCTTTACATAAACCATATGTAGTGGCCGCCGCTGCATGCCGATACTGGTCATGCCACATTGTGATAGCAATGCTTCATTCCCCTCTCCGGCACTCAGCACACATCTCTTGCAGTCAATCTGTACAGATCCTTCCCTGGTCCCAATAAGCACTCCAGTTATCTGTTCATCATCACGTTTAAAATTTATATTTTGACGATCGATGTGAAATAAGTAGTCTTCCTGACCCCTAACTAGTTCTCGAATAAGACTTCCTGAGTCGATAACAAAGTCCGGTAAGCGGTATAGGCTTCCATCCGCTGCAGCGTTGGCAAAGAACGCTGGAAGTTGCTCTTTGCTGACAGCTTCCACACGACCTTGCAGACTCTTGCTACCATGAAACGTTTTGAGCTTGGAGCGAAAACTGGTGGCCGACCACATATAGTAGTGTTCACTCAATACGTTCACCTCGCGCAGATCGATGGGATCTTCACCCGCCAGGCACTGCCGCCAGCGGGTCGGCATATCCGCGATGGTATTGGCAGCCTTGGTGAGACTGCCGCTTAGTGCGTACTTCAAGCCGCCATGGATAATCCCCTGAGAAGCCAATGTCTGCCCACTGCCTAACTGATTACTTTCCAGCAAGATCGCTTGATAGCCCTCGAGACGTAATCGCTTGAGTAACCAAAGACCAGCGATGCCACCGCCGAAGATGACGATGTCAGTTGAATAGCTCAAGTTCATTGGTTACCTTTGACTGCATGAAGTGCGGAAGTGCTTGCTGAGCCCGACTGGCTTCGCGAGCTTCTGAAGTATATCGGCATCAGGCTGAATTTCCCATGGATCGGAAAACGCGGCCAGGACAACAGGGAACACTCTCCACCCCATGCTCCGTCAACTCTATAGTGTGCTGCTACTGCTGGCGGTTCCTTTTATTGTTCTTCGCCTCTATCTCAAATCAATTGCTCTTCCCGCGTACAGATATCGCATTGGCGAGCGCTTTGCGCGATTTGATTCCCCAGTTAACTGGCCAGGTGATAAACCGACTATCTGGGTTCATGCAGTGTCGGTCGGTGAAGTCGTGGCAGCAGCCCCTTTGGTGAAGGTGTTACAAGCACAGGGCACAAACATCGTTCTCACGACCACTACCCCAACAGGGTCCGACCGCGTGCAAGCAATGTTTGGCGATTCACTGTTTCATGTCTATGTGCCCTACGATCTGGGGTTTCTTGTTCGTCGCTTTATCAAACAGCTCAAGCCCAGCCTGCTGATCATCATGGAAACGGAGCTGTGGCCAAATATGTTGCATCACTCGCGGCAGCAGGGAGTAAAGCTGCTGCTCGCCAACGCCCGTCTGTCTGAAAAATCTGCGGCAGGCTATCGACGCTTTGCTGGGCTCACCGGGCGCATGCTGCATGCTCTGGATCATATTGCGGCACAAGCGCAATCAGATGCTGATCGTTTTCTCGCGCTGGGTGCCAATGCTGATGCAGTAAGTGTCACTGGTAGCCTGAAGTTCTATGTTGAGGTGGGCAGCGATGGGGATTCTCCCAGCGCAATATTCGAATCCGTGGCAGCAAGCAATCGGCCGGTAATCATTGCTGCCAGCACTCGGGAGGGCGAAGAAGAAAAAGTCATTGCTGCATTCAAAAAGGTCAAGGAAGACACGCGACGCCCATTGTTGCTGCTGGTGCCGCGGCACCCTGAACGTTTCGACAAGGTCGCGAAACAGTGTGTTGACGAAGGGCTGACTTTGCAAAGACGCAGCAGCGATACCGCTTTGGAGCTGACCACCGATGTTTTACTGGGCGACTCAATGGGCGAATTACTCAGATACTATAAACTGGCCGACATCGCCTTCGTAGGCGGCAGTCTGGTGGACACGGGTTGCCAGAATGTTCTTGAGCCTGCAGCCGTAGGACTGCCAATCCTGGTGGGGCCTTCCCAATTCAATTTCGCGACCATTTGTGAACAGTTGGAGGCGGCCGGTGCGTTGACCACTGTTCAGGACGCCAACGGATTGGCTGAACAGCTTCAGCAATTGCTCAATGATCCTGAGAAACGGCTGGCCATGGGCACGGCGGGCAGCCGATTGGTAAACGACAATCGGCAGGCTCTGCCACAACTTAGCAAGATTGTGGATGATCTTCTGGCGCAATCCTAAAGCAGGCCTAAAACAGAGGAGAGCGGGTCAAGTTTTCAGCGCCGTCTGCCAGTACATGCACATTATCTTCAACGCGAATACCCCCCAGCGGCATTAGTGCATCAACCAGATCCCAGTTGATATGTGCACCCCGAGCAGTGTTTCGTTCTGGTTCTAATAACAGCGGAATGAAATAGCAGCCGGGCTCGATAGTGAACACCATGTTCTCCTTCATGAGTCGG
>JAKSCP010000438.1 GCA_022360535.1 Pseudomonadales bacterium
ATCTGAGTCGCCACTCAATGGCGATTGTGCCGAAATCGGCGTCATTGTCTTCGAATGGAGTACGGACATTCCGCGAAGCATCCCAGAATGAGGCATGAATTCCCCAATTCTCGCGTACGAAGTGCAAACCATAAATGGTTTGAGTTTGATGGTGATTCCCATTTACGCTATGGGAGTCCCTCCATAAACTGCCGTCAATGAACACAAAATGAGGCACATAGGATTCTCTATGCACAGCGGAGATATAGAACGATGGTCGGCCGCGAGATTCCGGGATGGTGGCATCGTAAGTGATACTGCGACCAAGTGGATTGGGTAAAAATGCGAATCCAACAGGCATTCTAAATCCCATTCTTAACTCCAGAGCCGCCTCGCCATAAGTAATAGCGGTGCCAATACCTACGTTCCCGCTTACCGACAAATCTGCCGAAAATCGATAGGGATTCCCCACTCTGCCAAGCTTACGCTTGCGCATGCCATGAAAATTGACAGCAGGCTCATTGGAAATCTGATTGTCCCAACCTAAAGGGCGCTCTGCGCCTATCACTTCATGAACAAACTTCTGCGTAACTTCGGCTCCTGAAACCGGGCCTATCACCCCAAAATTCAAGGCGTATCCGAAAAAATCCTGATCATCAAACGCGATCCAGTTAAGCTCAGTACCCAGAGTTCCAACATAAGGTACATCATCAACGATCAATTCCGTTGCAGACAGATCATTCGGTGTCTGCATGTTCTGACCGACAGCGAACCCCTGACGTTTATACAATTGTGGCGATTGTAAGCCTGGAAGCTTCACGCCAAACCGGGTCCATTCCGGCCAATCCAGATGTTCCCAGTCCATCCCAATGCGACTTTGCCACTGCAACGCCGCACCGTTGGTGAATTTGTTGTCTGAGTTCAACAGAAGGTCATTATCAGATTCCATGCGAAATCTGGCCGGGGAAAGCGTGCCGGCAGTTTCACGATCTCGCGAGACTGGTTCTTCTCCCGCCTGGGAAACTGATGCGATCAACACCATGCCACTGAGGATCCAGGTCCGCAAAACCAACCAGAGAGGGAATAGATCAGGTATTTCTGGAGTATGCTCTGCGTCTGTGTTTGCCAACTCCAATGTAGCGATTTTTCCACATCCGATACGGGTGCGGATCGCCGTCATGACCTTGTCAGATTCCTGACTATCGAAAGTGCTCATTCGAGTTGCTAGTTAACGCGACAAGAGTTTTAGACCCAACGTCTGACTTTCGCTTTGTAATCCAGGTATTCTTGGCCAAACTTTTGCTCCAGGTACTGCTCTTCTTTTTCGATGGCAATGTAATACACCAAAATCGCCCCTGGGATAAAAGTAAGCAGTATCCAAAGATTATTGGCAGAAATACCTATCCCAATATTGAATAGGCAGAACCCAACATAAATGGGATTTCGGGACCAGCGATAAAAGCCAGTGGTAATTAAGCTGGTTGTTGGTTTCCAGGGTTCGATGGCCGTGCCGACTCGCTTGAAGGTGCCATTCACCAGAATGGCCACTGCAACACCAAACAGGGTGATGGCGATGCCTACTGGTTGAAAAGACTCTGGCACCCCCAGGGGGAGTGGCAACAGATAGTGCAATCCCGCACCGACAAAGATAAGCAGCACAAAGATGGCCGGCGGCGGAAACTTCACTGCAGCGCCTTTTTTATCCTGCCCTTGACCGTCGTTGGCCGGAACTTGATTTAGATCGTTTTCCCCATCGGTTGTCATGTAAAACCCCTCCCAAGCTGTTATTCTGACTAGCCTAGCCCAATAAAAGTTACAGCACCCAGATCGAGGTCAAACAATGGCTGAATTTGAAAAAATCCTGGTGGTACTGGATGTCTACAACGACTTCCGGGACAACCCTGAACATCAACCACTGGAAATTCGTAAGGCCATTGAATTCATTGGTAATCGTGAGTCTGCAATGATCTATCTTGTAGGCTGCGGATTCGAAGAATACCTGCATGATACTTATTCAAACTTTGGCCCGGATGCAATCGAACAACGCAAAAAATTTATTTCAGAAATGGAAGACCGCCTCGCTGTCGTCGGTCACGGGCTCGCAAAAAAAGGCTACCAGGTTGACTGTCGCATTCATTGGACTTATCCGCGCTATGAACAAGTTACCAAGGAGGCAATTGACCTGGATGTAGATCTGGTAGTGCAGCATGCACATATGCGCCTGCCCCACGAGAAACACAATCTCTCTCACGACAGCTGGCAGCTCATTAAGTCCTGCCCGAAACCCTTGCTGCTAACCAAAGATAACGACTGGGCAGAGAAACCGGTCATCCTCGCTGCAGTTGATCCCGTTCACTCCCATCACAAACCATTGGGTCTGGACTTCAAGATTCTCGACACTGCAATGCAGGCGCAACGACTGGTAGGCGGAACCACCCATGTGGTTCACGCCTGCGCCGAGTCCGCCAGACCTTTTACCGATAAGGACGCAATCCGGGCAACTCATGAATCAGCACTATCAGAGTTATTGACTGACTACGATTTGCCAGAATCTTCGATACACCTGATTGATGAAACACCCATGAATGCCATCGTGCATTGCCAGGATCACCTGCATACCGACATCACCGTAATCGGCGCCTTATCTCGCTCCAGACTGGCAGAGATGATTATTGGTAATACCGCTTCGCGGGTGCTGGACTATGTGAAGTCTGACCTGCTGATCGTCAGACCTGACTAGGCGAGCCGAAAGCGACAAATCTTCAAGCCACGCGCCGGTTCTACATCAACGTACTCCGGGGCCACCGGCATACGCTCAATCAGACTCGAACCTGCACAATGCCTGGCAAACAACTGTTCCAGGAATTCCCAGCCCAGGAACGGACTGTTTAAGCAGGCAATAACCTCCGCCCCAGGATTGCACAATGAGTGCAATCGCTTTACTACGGTCTGATAGTCTCTCTCAGCATCGAAGCTGCCGCGCTGACGAGTGGGCGGATCGATGAGAACCAGGTCGTAGCGACCATACTGTTTAATGCGTCCCCAGGAAGTAAAGATATTGTGAGGGATCATCTTTATCAGCCTGGTGTCTTGCTGGTTCAGCTCGTGATTGCGCTTGCCCCATGCCATGCTGGTCTTACTCACATCAACGCTGGTAACTCGCCGCGCGCCACCTGCCAGGGCTGCCACCGAAAGCGAGCAGGTGTATGCAAACAGGTTCAGCACGTTTTTATTTTCACAATTGCGCGTTAACCAATCCCGCACCAGGCGCATGTCCATGAATAATCCAGCATTCTGACGACGACCTGGATGCACTTCATAACGCAGCTCACCCTCCCGAACCACAAAGCTTTCAGCGCTCTGACCATGGACAATGTCCGACGGTGATCCTGGCTGGTCGCGCCGCTGGACCATAACGCCCTTTATTTGGTTATGATCATCTGCGTTGATTGCACTTTCTACCAACCAGTCCAGCTCATTCACTGGTCCGTAAGCCGAGATCAACAGCACCGGCGGATACCAATCCACATTGAGATGCTCGAGCCCAGGGTATCGCCGACCTCTGCCGTGGACAACCCGACGCGCTTCTGATTGCATTGAGCAAAAGAAGTGATGCAGCAAGTGCGCGAACTCAGTCTCATTGAGTTTCGGTTGCAAAGGTCCTGTCACACGCAACTCATTCAATTGGCTATTTCGAAGCGTAGATATTCCTTTTTCCTGAATAGCTTGTATAGTGAAAATCTACGCCACGCAACACGCTACCCACCAAACACCGCGCGTAAAGGAGGTCCTATGCACAGGCATCTCGTCCTAGCTCTCCCAATTCTACTGGCCAGCTGCGGCCCGCAATCTGGCTCAGGCGTCAACGTAACTGAAATCCCGTCACAAGGCAGCACAACTGTCCGAGCCGACGTGTGGGCTGACAACTGGTTTGCCTTCTATATCGGCGAAGACTTGATACTGGAAGACTCAGTACCGATTACCACAGAGCGCTCATTCAATGCCGAATCGTTCACCTTCAATGTGGATCTTCCTGCACAGTTGAATTTCATCTTCAAAGACTTCAAAGAAAATGACACGGGACTGGAATACATTGGAGCCGGAAATCAGCAGATGGGCGACGGCGGATTTATCGCGCAGTTTTATGACACTGCAAGCAACGAACTTCTCGCCTACTCCAATTCCGATTGGCAATGTCTGGTAATCCATGAGGCACCGCTGGACAAAAGCTGTGAAGATGTCACTGGCCCTGCCGTCGGTGATGGAACCTGCGGGTTCCGCCGCATCGACGAACCCATGGGTTGGATGAGCCCGGACTTCAATGATGCCTACTGGCCCAACGCAGTTGTCCACACGGAAAGCGCCGTATCGCCTCGAGATGGCTATGATCAGATAGACTGGGACCGCCAGGCTCAGCTGCTATGGGGTGATGACTTGGAGACTGACAATACCCTGCTGTGCCACACGACTCTGCAGTAAAAAAGTGACTTCTTACACATTGAGGCTCATGGGCAAGCCAGTAAGATAGTAGCCAGCATCCCAAACCCTCCAGGAGTCAGGAGCAAGCATGAAACATTCAGTAGTAGCCTTTCTTGCAGTTGCGACCTTCAATATGACGAGCAGCGCCCAAACTGAGCTGCCTGAAGCGCCCTATGTTGTACCCAGAACCGAGTACGGTCAGCCCGATCTGCAAGCCGTTTGGAGTACCGTAAACTATACGATGCTGGAGCGCCCACCGGGCTTACCCCAAGCACTCCCTCCAGATGCAGCCGCGGGATTTGCCCAGCAAGTCTATGCCGGCTCGCCCGAGAACACCGATCCGGATATCGATAGCTTTGGCGCACCTTCTTTAAACGTAGTGAAGGGTGAATATCGCACTTCGGTAATCGTTTCTCCGGAAAACGGTCAGATGCCATTTAACGAGCGGGGGCTGGCAGCGGCCAGTCATCACTATTTCAAAGGTGATCATGATTTCGATCATCCCGAACAACGCCCGGGCGTCGAGCGCTGTATTGAAGGCTGGGGCACACCCCCAATTCGGACCTTCATGTACAAAACCCACCATGGCATTGTGCAGACGGCAGATGACATCGCCATCGTAAGCGAGGACAACGATGCGTTAAGAGTTATTCATATGGATGGACAACCGCGACCCGATATTATGCGATCTATAAATGGCCATTCAGTTGGGCATTGGGACGGAGATACCCTCGTAGTAGAAACCACCCATTTCAGAGGTGACATTCCTGATCGCGCCACTATCAACCGGCCGATGCTGATCAGCGCTGAAGCTGTGGTCACCGAACGTTTCGAGCGTGTCTCGGAAGACGAACTCTTCTACTCTTACGAAGTCAACGATCCTTACTACTACACTCAACCCTGGCGTGGCGAGATTTCTTTTACCCGAGAAGAGGTCAATCACATCTACGAATATTCCTGCCACGAGGGCAACTACAGTATGGTTGGCGCCTTGCGAGGCGAACGCGTGGTAGAGGTTAGGGCCGAACTGGGTCTGGACGACTGACTGCTCGCAGAAATCCATGCAAGATCGTCAGCGCCATGATGGCAGTTGGCGGTCTCACCTGTTCCTAATCGGCACCGCATAGACTAGGATACTCAGTCCGTGGTTCAGACTGAGTGGAATTCCTGCTATGTGCCGAAACATCAAAATTCTCTTCAATTTCGACCCGCCCGCGACTGACGAGGAAATTCGCGCCGCTGCTATTCAATTCGTGCGCAAGGTGAGCGGTTCGACGAAACCTTCGAAAGCCAATGAGGCAGCGTTCAATACGGCCATCGACGATATTGCCGATTCTGTGCAACTGTTGCTGAACAAATTGGTCACCAATGCCCCACCGAAAAACCGCGAAGAAGAAAAGCTGAAAGCACAGGCAAGGGCAGCCAAACGCTTCGGCACACCGATTGCAACCGCAGCAAACTAGGAATTCGGAGTTCACCATGTCTATGCGTTTCTTTAGTTCTACTGTTATTTCACTAGTCGCCCTGGTTCTGGTTGGTTGTGGGGAACAACAAGTAGAGAAAGTTGAACAAACAACTGAACCAGTCACTGATGCAGCTCCTGTTGAAATTCAACCCAACCTGGATGATCCCTATATCTGGTTAGAGGAAGTAGAAGGCGAAGAAGCCCTGGCCTGGGCCGCTGAACAAAACGCGCTTTCCATACCCCGCCTGCAAGGCGACCCTCGCTATGAGGAAATCCGTAATGAAATCGAAGCGGTACTGACTTCCGATGATCGTATTCCTTCGCCGGCACTGATCAACGGTCAGGTCTACAACTTCTGGCAGGATGACGTGAATGTGCGCGGCGTACTCAGACGTACCTCACTTACCAGTTACCAAACCGACAATCCGCAATGGGAAACTGTTATCGATATTGACTCCCTGGCCGAAGTTGAGAATGCCAATTGGGTATATAAAGGAAGAACGTGCCTGCACACCGACCCGTCTCGTTGCCTGCTACGGCTCAGTGATGGCGGCAAAGACGCAGTGGTAGTCCGCGAATTCGATCTTGAGAACAAAAATTTCGTTGATGGCGGTTTCGTTGTTGCCGAGGGCAAAACCAATGTTGACTGGCTGGATGCAGATACTCTGATTATCGGTACCGATTTCGGCGCAGACTCTCTAACCACTTCCGGCTATGCGCGCACCCTTCGCCTGTGGCAGCGTGGAACAGATTTGGACACAGCCCAGCAGATCATCGAAGTGGAACGGGAAGACATGGGTGTCTACTTTGCCTCGCTTATGGAGGACGATTCAACCTACAGCATCGTCACCCGCCGACCCGACTTCTTTACCGAACAGAACTGGCTGGTAACCGGGCAAGGTGAACTGGCCGACATCCCCTTCCCCATAGACGTGGATGTTCGCGGTGTTTTCGGCGATCAACTGCTGGCCCTGATGCGCAGTGACTGGTCACCGAATGACGGGGATATCTATCCGGCGGGCAGCTTGATTGCCATGGATATCGAAGCCAGTGTGGCGGCCAATGCCGCCACCAATGTCAGCATTGTGCTGGACCCAAGCTCCAATGACGCGCTCGATGCGATAAATGGTATTGGCATCACCAGTGATTCTATTTACGTGAGCGCGCTTAAAGATGTGTCTGGTCAACTCATGCGAGTGCAAGCGGATGAAGACGGCTGGGACGTCTCGCCAGTAACTCTTCCTGAGAATGGCGCCATACAGATCGTTTCAGCAGATGACTATTCAGACACCCTGATTGTACGCTATCAGAGTTTCCTGACGCCGCAGACACTCTATCTGGTTGCAGGCGATGCAGAGCCAGTGGCGATCAAAGCGCTACAACCCCAATTTGATGCGGAACCTTTCGAGGTGCAGCAACGCTTTGTCGCCAGCACCGATGGCACACGTATTCCTTACTATGTCGTGCATGCTAAAGACACGCCATTGGATGGCTCCACCCCAACCAGATTAACCGCCTATGGTGGTTTCGAGATTTCCCGCACTCCGACCTACATGAGCGCCCAGGGACAAGCCTGGCTAAAACGCGGTGGTGCCTATGCGCTGGCAAACATTCGCGGTGGCGGGGAATACGGGCCTGAGTGGCATCAAAGCGCACTTCTGGAAAATCGTTATAAGGTCTATGAAGATTTCATTGCCGTAGCTGAAGATTTAATCGACAGTGGCATCACCAGCCCTGAACATCTGGGTGTAACCGGAGGTAGTAATGGTGGCTTGCTGGTCACTGCGGTTATGGTGCAACGACCTGATCTTTATAATGCCATCATCAGTGCCGTCCCGCTCATCGATATGCTGCGTTACCATCGTCTATTGGCCGGCGCCAGCTGGATGGCTGAATACGGGAACCCGGATATCCCGGAGCACTTCGATTTCATTGCCGAGTACTCTCCTTATCAAAATGTGGTACCTGGCGCGGACTACCCGGAAGTTTTTCTCTGGACCAATCCGAAAGACGACCGTGTGCATCCAGGCCACGCCCGCAAGATGGCCGCCCGCATGATGGAACAGGGTCATGAGTTGATTTATTTTGAGAATGCGGAAGGCGGCCATGGGGGCGGTGCCAACCTCAATCAGCTTGCGCAAACTCAGGCCATGGAAGTCGTGTACTTAATGCAGCAATTAGCGGATTAGCCAAAGCCGCAACAAAGGAATAGACCAACTCACATGGAATCAGGCGCCAGAAACTGTCTGTTACTGCTTTGGCTAGTAGCAAATATCGCATTTGGCCAAAGCAGCTACGAACCACCGCGCAACGAGTTTGGTCAGCCAGACCTGCAAGGCTATTGGATTAATCAGGTGCGCGCGCCATTCGAACGACCCGAAGAACTGGGATTAAAACAAGCCTATACAGCGGAAGAAGCAGCAGACATCATCAGTGGTCGTGAAGCCGCTCAACAGCAGCGCATACAGCCCAGCGACCCTAACCGGGGAGCGCCGCCTGCGGGCGAGATCATCACCAACGTCGCCGACGCCAATTTCCATCCTGAATTTGCCAGCAACCTACCACTCATCGATGGCGAATATCGAACTTCTTTAATTATCGATCCGCCCAATGGCCGCATTGCAGCCAATCCAGAGTTTCGTGATTACTATTTGCGGTATTTCGACGTCGGCCACGATGCTTTCGATGATGCCAAGCTACGACCAGCCAACGAACGTTGCCTGAATTCACCCGGTCAGGTGCCGCTGGTGATTCAAATCGGTCCGGAAGATTCCAAGACCATGCAGATTCTGCAATTCGAAAACTATGTGGTGTTGAATGCGGAATACGCGACGGCGGTGCGTATCGTGCCCCTGGCTACAGCAGACAACGCCATCAGTTGGCCGCAATGGCGAGGCACTTCGGTTGGGCGATTCGAAGACAATTCACTCATCGTCACCACCAGGAATTTCAGGATAGAACAATCCAATCGCCGAATTCGCACCTCCTCGGAGTTAGAGGTCACCGAAGTATTCTCCCGCGTCGATAAAGATCAACTTCTTTACCGCTTCACGTTCAGTGATCCAGTCGCTCTGGAGCAGCCATTCACCGGCGAAATTCCTCTGGATCGCATGGGACAAGGAGAGATTATTTATGAATCTGCCTGCCATGAAGGCAATCATGCCGTGCGCGGGATTCTCGCCGGCGCCCGTCGCGGTGATGTGGATGCGGAATTGGGTGGGGGTCCTGCGGGAACTCCATAGGCCATGTTCTGGTTAACTCTCCCAGCCCTCGCAGCTGTAATTTACTGGATCTGTCGCGAGCAAGCATTGCAAGCAAACCTGGATCTGGAGAAAGATGGCGTCCTGTTGCTGCCAAATTGCCAGCCTGAGGAAGTGCTCGCCCTACTCCCTGAGGGCTATGAATTTCTCGATTACCGTTATTCCATTACCGGCTGCGCGCTTTCTACTTTTCATCGTGACGTCACCAGCAGCCCCTATGTATTCAAGAGCCAACACCCGATCTACACTCTGATCTGTTACGGTAGTAAAGGCGAGATGCTCAGCGTCGTGCCTGGCAGCCACCGCCACACGCCCTTCGTCTGGAATACCGCAAAAACAATCAATTCAGAACAAGCCGAATCGGTGTTGTTCCATTGCGACATTCTACATGCAGGTGTTATCTCAAGAGATTCGAGTCGACAAGCGGTACAGTTCAAAATTGCCCATAAAGATGACTTGCACTTGCTTACAGAGTTACAAGGCATAGACGTTAACAAGCAGGAATCAAATTCGGTGCCTCTTTTTTACGAATGGCTGTGTCGCAAGCTCTCCCTTATGTTTCCATTTCTGATTAACCACGTGTTCACTCGCTATCTGCAAAAACAGGACGAATCGTTACTGAACAGATTCCTGCTCACTGTGTTTGGTCGTTCTTTTTACAATCGATGAACTAACAACAAATAGCTGTGCAGATGAGCCACACTGAGAATGAACCAGAATTCATTGAAGCTGACCCTGCAGCGCGGCGCAAAGCTGTCGTAATCGTTGCCCTAACAATCGTTTTTGGCGGTCTGGTAGTTTTCCTTATTCTTGCCCTGGAAGGACCTTTGCAAGACTGGCTGGAAGACAACATCGAACTGCTGGTATCACGACCCTGGATAGTCTTGATCGCCAGCCTGATCCTGGTATCTCCCATCCTTTGGGGAGGTTGCTACCTGTTCAAGTACGGAAGCACCGTCGTTCGACATCAACAGCTGCCTGCTCCAGGTTACGGTATAGTTCGGCGCATGAGCGTTCAGCGTGGCCGCGAAGCAGTTTTTAAAGGTCGACTCGTGCAGGCGGTCTCCGCCTTTATCATACTTTGTGCGACTATGATCCCCGCGTTTTTAACAGCCCTCTTTGTGCTCCTGGGCAACATGGAATAATCAACGAACCCGGCTTACACATTATGATTTTCTACTACGCACCTAAAACTGTTTCGGTGGCTTCTCACATCACGCTGGAAGAAACTGGCGCCAGCTACGAATCACAACGTCTGGATTTTTCGACGACAGAACAACGTTCCGACGACTATCTGAAAGTGAATCCCAAGGGACGAGTGCCTGCGCTCGCGACTGATCGCGGCACAATCACAGAAACCCCTGCCATACTGTTCTATCTTGCTCAGTCCTTTCCTGCTAAGTGCTTGGCTCCACTTGACGATTCTTTCGCCCTTGCCAGGATACAGGCATTCAATGCCTATCTCTGTGCAACTGTACACGTCGCCCATGCCCATAGAATTCGCGGTAGTCGCTGGGTCGATGATGAGAATGCAATAAAAGCCATGCAGGCCAAAGTCCCTCAGACCATGGGCGAATGTTTTGCACTCATCGACAAGGAAATGTTTAAAGGCCCATGGGTTACGGGGCAAGACTATTCCATCTGCGATCCCTATCTTTTTACTATTGAGAACTGGCTCGAAGGCGATGGAGTCGATATCAATGACTTTCCGAGAATCGCCGAGCATAACCAACGCATGCGGGAACGAGAGGCAGTGAAACCCGTACTTGAGTTGCACGGCTTATAGGAAAAAACTATCGCTGATTGAACGAAATGCTTGCAACAGGCTGAGGTTTTCCGAAATCTGATAGCGCTTAGCCAATGAGAGTGATACAAAAACACCACTAGGCAGCTATTCTCAGGCCCAATAGGGGGAAGCATGAGCGATACTCAGAGTATTTCGCGTCGAGCATTTCTAAAGAACAGCGCGATCATTGGCAGCGCCGCCTCACTGGGAGTAGGCACTGTCGCTGCCCAACCGTCGACCAACCCGCTCTACCCTACCCACAACGACAGAACCAAGGGATGGCTGCGCTTCATCTGGGAAAAAGCGACCACTCCCGATGATTGGGGTTATCGCGAAGACGTTGAGCTTCCCTGGGGAATACAGATTCCTCGTGGCGAGATAGATTTCACGGTAGACGGCGTTGGGCCTCATCCCTGGTGGGATCAGTATGCGGCACCGCCGATGCTCAGCTATCCGCGCTTCGATCTGGCCGATTCCAGTTACCCGGTTCTGCTAATGGCTGACCAGACTCCTGCCTGGCGCGAAGTCTACACCCGCATCATGGACGAGTTGGCGTCGAGACATACCTCTTATTGGGCCGCTATCGACTGGAATACATTCATCGGACCCAGTCCGCAACGGGACCAGTACGGTCCATTGAATGCACCAGGTTACCAGCTCTGGCCCGAACGTGTGCGTGGCAACTATGACAGACCGGGTTGGACTGCCAATGGAGTTGAACCCTGGGGTTTACAACCAGACCCCATCGGCGCCGATGGCAATCTGTTTTTCCGCGGCTGGCTAAACCTGGTTCTCTCCATCTACAAATACGTGTCGGGGGATGACAAGTGGGAGCAGCCCTGGGAGATTGCGGGCTATGAGAATGAACATTTTGAATGGACCCAGCCCAGAATCGTCGAACATCTCTACCAGCAATATACCGATCACCCTGAAGGCCCCCATTGCGAAAACACCAAGATTTGGCCGCTCTGCAACTCTGCTGCCGGGCTCGGCATCTTTCTGTCGGATCAATTGGGTGTAACTAACGCTCATGGGGTTTTTGAAGATTGGGTTGAGTTCATGAAAGACAACTACATGAGCATCAATGATCAAAACGAGTTGGAATGGGCAACCTTGTACTATGACCCGCTTGAAAACTTTAAAGTAAACACGCCGGGTGGTGCAGGCACAGCGACTGCGTTTTACTTGCTGCCTCAATCACCCGAGATTGCCACCTTTCTCTATGAAGGCATTGCCAATAGTAGCGGCTTTAGGGATAGCTCCCGTGAAATCCGCCCCAATCCCCTGGCGCAAGTGATGGCTAAAGCGCTGGGCGACGATGTGGCATTTGAACGACTGCAAGCAGCGGCTGAACAATTCTCCGAACCCAGATTTTTTGGTGAGGAAATGGATCGCTTTGGCTGGTGGTCGGGCCGCGACGAGCCGTGGCCACGCGGAACTTCAACCGCGCAACAGATGATGAGCGAAATCGCAGAAGGCAATTGGATCGAAGCGTTCCAGGTGAGGCATATGGACAAGTACACAGCGCCTACTCTGGAAGGCGTCGACTACCCGAATCTCGGGGTAGATACGGCCTGGAATGACAAGGAAAATGGCATCATGCACATTGGCACCTATGTAGGAGACCGCAATGCGTCGGGACGCACCACCAGTTGGCAGATAACCAATCTGCCCAATGCTGCCGAAGCAGTTGTCATTCGAGATGGCAATACCCTCAGTGACGTGCAAGTTGTGGATACCAATACTATTCGCGTTACAACAGACATTGGGCAACATCAGTATCAGGTGCGCACCGGATACTTCGGTCAGGAAATGGCAATAAACCAGCCCGATCCTGCTGCCATAGCAAGCGCTTCACAGTTCGCGACCACCAAACGAACCGCGGAACAAAATGCCAAAGCGGCAGAATCGATCATGGCTAGCGGTGGCGGTGGATGTCCTTGCTGCGCCAACGGTGGTTAACAACGAGTTTACAATCGAGGAGGACTTTCTGATGCACAGTCAACACGTCAGCAATAAGCCAATGCTATTGGCAGGTCTGTTTTCATTACTGATACTAGCCTCGGGATTCGCCTTTAGTGCGACACCTGACGCTCTCGAACCAGGCCACAAAGAAGTCGTACTCAAAGTCGAGAATATGACTTGAGCTGGATGTATAGTTGCCGTGCGCAGCTCACTACGAAAGCTTGAAGGTATTCAATCAGTAGAAGTGGATCTGGATCTCGAAGAAGCCATTGTGCGCTACGTGCCTGAATTGGTAACGATCGAGGCCATGACGAAAGCAACTACCGCTATCGGCTTTCCTTCTTCCGAAAAAATGCCACAGTCCTGAACACCAGCCACGTGTTTTTCTAGTCTATGGAAGGCAGAAGCAAAAAAACGTCACCCTATCTGATCGGCGGCTTGGTAACCTCAGTCATTGCCAGTGTCTGCTGCATCGGTCCTTTCTTGCTGCTGGCTACAGGACTCAGCGCTGCCTGGATGAGTCAGATGATGGCGCTGGAACCTTATCAACCTTTATTCGCAGCGATGACAATCGGTTTTTTCGGAATTGCCGGCTGGCGCATTGATTGGTCGAGCAGCGCTGAGGCTACTTCTACAGATTGTCAGGCAGCCAGAACAAGCCTTCATCTCAAGCAAGCTTACATTGCCCTGAGCGTCTTGGCTCTGGTCTTGATCACCAGCACCTGGTGGATTCAGCTTTTCGCATGATGAAAAAAAGGCCTGATCATATGACCAGGCCTTTCTTTTAATTCCAGCTCGAACTGTTTTCGAACTTAGTCGTTAACCGCCCACTTACTTTGGTCGGCGTCCTTCCAGGTCATAAACCCGAAGAACATTTCTTCCCAGCTCTGCTCACCACCATAGACAGTGATGGAAGGGTCTGGGTTGAAGGGATTCTGCGCCGAGTTATCGAAGGCACCATCAACAAGGATGGTCGTCCCCTCTGGCAGGAATACCGGCTCCTCGAAATGGTAAGTCAGCTGCCAGTTGAAATTGTAGTGCGGCTGGTTGAACAGAAGCTGCTCAGTACCATCGGGCAGTTGCGCGATATACTTCACTCGCTTACCACGGAAGTGCATGTGGGGTAGAACGCTCTGCAAATAAATATCTCTGTCAAGCTCGATACTTGCTTGCATCGGATGATCCTTAACCCCTGGTGGCACCGCGATATCCCAGGTCACTGCGGGTCGACCTGACACCCGTTCTTCAGGAACCACACCTTCTGGATAGAAATAGATGCCGAGTTCGGTTTCGTCGACAGTCTCTTTGCCAGAAGTGGTGTAGTGCATCTGGAACACGATTGTGGACCCTGCTTCCAGCAAGGCACCGGTGTTCTCGTCTTCCATACGATTCTTGTAGCCTGGTGCATAGCCAGCCAGCGTTGGCACCTCTGGATTTAGCGCCAGCACACTGTTCTGCCCTTCACCCCGAGCCTGCCCGCCGGAAGGAGGAATCACAGAGGGAATCACGTGATGCACAACTGTTGGGTCACCTGGAGAGACCTCACTTCCGCGCACCCAGCGAGATTCTGTGAGTTCAGTTAAAGGCACCGCCAGGTTGCGATAGTCTAAAACCCCTGTTGCAGGAATCTGCTGTGCGGGAATCTTCACGATCAAGTCGGGCTCGCCAAGGGTCCATTTAGTATCTGGCCAGGTCAATTCTGTGAGTGGATCGCGATCGGATTCATTACGCGAACCGGCTGCGATCCAATTCAGCAACTTCTGAATCTCAACTTTGGTCATACCTGGAGCACCGTCGAATTTGCCGACGTGATGATCAATCTGGCCGGGTGGCATACGTCGCGTCATCACCACCTCGCGGATCATTGGAGACCAACCCTG
>JAKSCP010000127.1 GCA_022360535.1 Pseudomonadales bacterium
AAGGTGTTGTTATGAAAACCATCCACCAGGTCTTTGGCTTGTGCAACACTGCCAGCATTTACGACGTCGGACAAATTGTAGCACGAAAGTGCAGTGCCCGTCGGCGTTCTGAGGCAAGCCGATACACCTGGACTGCTTCGAACTTCCAATATGAAGCCGTTGGCGTCGTTGAAAAATCGGGGTGAGTTTCGTAAATAGTCGATGGCGTCAGCAGCCAGCGCGGAGTTGTCTGAGGTAAACCTGACAGGTAACTCGAAACCGAGCCGTCGAATGATGCTCGGATCTTGTGTGTACGCTTGTTGGTAAAGCTCTATAGCCTGTGTTTCATCACCAACGGCCCACATGGCCTGGCCCATATTGGCGGCAACCCTCGCGCGGAGAAGTATTTCAGCGGCAGGTAGTAACTCCAGGGCGTTTCGACCGGAGTCGATAACCCCGGAAAAATCCTTGTCCACTGCATTGATTTCGGTCTGATAGGCATAAAAATAGCCTTCGTTTAGCTGAAAGGCACCATTGGCTCTAGCCTGCCCCAGTACTTCCGACATCACACCAGTGCCGATTAGCTGCACTAAATCTGGTTCAACCCATTCAGGAATATGGACATCGAGGGGCGCATAAGGTCGAAGTCGATTCTGTAGGACTTCAAAGCTCGCAAAGAGGGATGCCGCTCTGCGCTCGGATCGCCACGCCTGCAAGCCTAAGTTAGCCGTATGCAGTCGATGGCGCAGAGCGTCCGACCAATCCATTGTTGCCCGCAGTTCTTTTTGAATCTCCAGCTCTGCTCGTAGCGCAGTCATGTTCAACAAGGCTGCAAACGCATCTTTTTGTGCATCGTCGGCGCTGTAGGATCCATTACGATCAGGTTGGTTCAATGCGGTTTGGGATAACCTCGCGGCATCTTCGGCGTAACCCGCTACCATCAGGAAACTGGCGCTTACCAAAAAGTGCTCGGCGCGGTTCATAACACTTACCAGTGGTTCCTGTTGCCCCCGCCACACCATCATACGATCCAGCGCATCCCGGGCATCATCGAATCGACCTTGGTTGAGAGTGAGGTAGAGTTTATAGATCCAGGGATCAGCTACGCTGTCTGGATTCAAATAACGGGTGGCGCGATCCAGATAGTCTTCGGCGACATCCATTTGCAAAAGACTCAGAGCCACTTCAGAGGCATTAGTGAGATAGACCGTGTCGAAATCGTTGGAACGGTTTGCAATGTCTTCATCTTCGCTTATCGCTCGATCACAGGCGCTGGTGCTTTCTATGGGCGCCAGACTGGCGAGCTCCACTGCGCAAAGGGTATTCCAGGCGCGGGCGCGGGCGCGTTCATCATCGGAAGTCTGCAGTACTCGATTGGCGCTGGTTCTTGCTGCCTCATACTGCTTTAGCTTGATAAGGGGCCAGCCACGGAATGATTCAACATCCTGGCCATAGATAGCTTCTAACTTGTCCAGATACTCTAAAGATTTTAATTGGTCTCCCATGAGCTGATGAACATAGCTGAGCTGACTGACGGTCAGGTAGTGCCATTGGACGTTGCCTGACTCGAAGGCCTGTTCCATGGTGGTGTAGGGTGTCAGTTCTTCGGCGCGGTTTAGATGGAATAATGCTCTTGGCATATTGCCTTCTACTGTCAGTAGGACCTCAGCAAGTGCGAATTGCGCGGCTGGAGATTCCGGTTCGGCTCGCACCCATTGTTCACTGAGTTCTCTAGCCTTGACGTTTTCTTTCAGGTTTAAAGCGTCGCATACGGCAAGTGCGCGAAAATCGCTGATGTCACTGAAACCGAAGCAAAGGGGGAGGCGTTGTTCCGGTAGCTCGAGTTCATCAAGATCGATTGACAGGTCGTCTTGGGCGAGACAAACACTGCCTGCCCATAAGCAGCCCCATACACAGAGAATCTTGATGAGTGAGTTCATGGGCTGATGCTCAGTCAGGCGAGCGTGCTTCTCGCCAGGTTTTCCATCGGCTCTCGCATGTTCTCGGCTAAGATTCTCTCGGCATCGGCAACGCCAGGTGCCAACTCGATGCGGTGACCAAGCACTCGAGGAAGTAACAGTTCAATATCGGCAGCGCTGACGAAATCCCGGCCCTTTAGTGCGGCTGCTACCTGCAAGGCCGGCAACAGTAAGACCATGCTACGTGTGGAATTGCCCTGGAGTACGCGATCATCGCTGCGCAAATTGCGGGAGATGTCGACCAGGGCTTCCTTTATTTGCGGGCTGATATTTACCTGTTCGTCTATCACTCGGCGGGCGAATAAAACATCTGCGCGGGAGACTCGCGTTAACGAGCCTGTCTCTCGTCGTTGTTTGTAGGTTTTCAGAACATTCAGCTCAGCTTCGCGATCAATATGTTCCATAGTGATCTTGAAAAGGAATCGATCCAGTTGTGGCGTAGGTAGAGGGTAGGTGCCCACCAGATCCAATGGATTCTGGGTGGCGATAACGAAGAAAAGGTCATCGAGTGGGTAGGTGACGTTGTCGACGGTTACCTGTTTTTCTCCCATCGCCTCTAACATGGCGGACTGAACCTTTGGAGAAGTTCTATTGATTTCATCAGCCAGGACTACATGAGCGAACAGAGGCCCGTGTCGAAAATGAAAGGCATTGCTGTTGCTATCAAATACAGGCACACCGGTAACATCCGATGGCAGTAAATCAGGAGTAAACTGTATGCGCCGAAATGGCACGATGGAGTCATCCACATTCTGATCGCTATCGCCATGTTGAATGGCTTCTCCCAGAGCTTTAGCCAGGGTAGTTTTCCCGGAGCCAGGAAAATCTTCGAGCAGTACATGACCATCGGCCACCAGGGCTATGATGACCAACTCGATAACATCATCTCGCCCAAGAACCTGTTGTTGCACAGTGTTGGCAAGGGTGCTGAGAGTTATCGCAGCCTGTTGTAGCTCAGATTGATTCTCAGCAGAATCCACAGAGTTAGATGTGGGATCCATAACAGCGCTGAGAGCTGGGTTTTCAGAAGTCATTCATTACTCCAAAAATAGTGTCTGAGTGGCTTCCTTGCTATCTGCTGAAGAGCCAGGAGAAAGGGTTAAGGATAGCCAGGGCTCGTTGCCAACTCTTTGTATTTGCTGAAATTTCCCCGTTCACACTAGCTCTTTGCTGTGACCACCAATCTGCTTGCGGAAGTGTTTTTTGGGGCCCGCTGAGGGCAACGGCCAGATGAGCTTGTGTCATGGGAGACAGGGATGGAACAGAGCCAGCGAGCCGAGCAGCAAAATCTTCTCTGCTCTCGCCATAATGTCGAGTTAAGCCAACCGCTGCCAGCCGGTCCAGCACAGCGCGGTAGCTCAGTTTGTGCTGTTGTTCGAGAGAACCTAGGCGTGGAGCGAGCAGGCGATAGGACTTTATGGCGTAGCCTAAAAAGATAGCTCCCAGCACCATGGCATACAGAATATTCAACAAACCTTGAAAGCTGAATGCACTGTTCTGTTGAGCTGATAAAAAATCTTCAAAGGAGGCATCGTCTCTCAGCATATCACCCAGGAGTTGCTGCAGTTCATTCTGCGGATCGGTTGTCATATCCACTAGCGTCTGTTGCGGGGCGGGATCAACAATAACCCAGCCAATATCCTTGAAATAAATTTCTGGCCAGGCATGACCATGCACGGCTTGCACCAGTAGTGCTGATCCACCAGCTCGATTGCTGGCGGGTACTGAATAGCCAACACCCACTCTGGCGGGTATGCCCAGGCTGCGATACATATAGGTTGCAGCGAATGCGAAGTGCATACAGTAACCAGTGAGGTCACCGAACAAGAAAGAAGCCGCCGGATCCGCTTCATAGGCATGTTCGTTTTTCAGGCTATAAATGCCGTTTTCATCGAGATAACTTTTTATGGCCCAGGCTTTGGCAAAGGGGTCATCTGCGTATTCAGGCCGCAGGTTGGCAATAAGTGATTCTGCTAGTTGCTGATAGCGCGGATCGGCAGGCAGTGTCAGGTACTCATCCCATACTTCTTCCGACCATTCTTCCCGCCCTAACTCTCGACCTAGTAGATACTCGAAGTCATATTCAGGCGCCATTGAGTAGGCGTCATAGGTTCGTTTGAATCGGAGATTATTGGGATTGGCGACATTCTCGTAGCTAACAGGGCTGACCAGTCCAAATGGATTACGGTGGGGAACTAGCATGCCAATAGATGTCCGCACCGGGATTCGCTGGTCTGCTGCTTCCGGCAGTACGTCTGCTTCGATTTCGGTGCTGGTAAACTGCTCGATGAGGTCCCGGTCCATATCTTCCCGGGTTGTGTAATCCAGCATGACACCGTTGAACTGAGAGTAGGCGGATTCCCTGAAATAGTATGAGCCGTTTAAGGGTTCGTAGTCGTCACGAAACACTACTACCGCAACCGGAGCCTCTTTGTCTTCAGCGGTATTTTCGCCATCACGAAATGGGTTTTCCTGTTGGCGAGATCCTCCAGATTGTTCCTGGCCGGTTAACCCAAGATCATTTGTGAGGTTGGGAGTGGGGAGACCAAATAGGCGTATATAGCCAACCAGGGAAAAGCAAAGCAAGCCCAGGACTGCGAAGTGGTAGGGCAATCTTCTCTGATTGCTCTCCATCATTAAAAGTGCAGCGAGTGCGAGTACAGCACCACAACCAAACGCCATCAGTATGGTGGCTGGGTCAATGCCGCGAATCAAGGCGAAGTCCCCAATGAAAAAGGGACGATGGATCATTCCATTGCGATGGGCCGCCAAAGTGACAATGAACGCCGCGGCGACAAAGACGATTTCAATCACCGCACCGTAACTGGTGCGATGGGCCAACACTCGAAGACTACAGGTAATGGCGAAACTGAGACTGAGCCAGGCAACAAATTCGCTGCTGTTGAAAGCTGTGATGGGAGACAAAACGTTGGCGATTAAAGAGCTGTCCACCAGGACTGCCGCAATCGAGACACCGATCAGTCCGGTCACGAACAATGCTGCTAACAGAGAATAGGTTTGAAAATGCTTTAGCGGTGATCGATGCAGAGACGTGTCAATAAACACACAAGCCAACACGCAGCCCAATACCGCAGCGATCGAGCCGCTCAGGACTGTCAAACTAAGACTCAATGCCCAAAAACCCGAGGCAATGATAAAAGCTCTCAGACTTGTAGGGAGAAAGTGCTGTTTGGTATGTGCGAATTGTATAGTCATTAATTAAACTAGATTATCGCTTACATTGTTGCTCAATTGTTGCTCAATAGACCCTTTAAACGTCGAAAAGAGTTTAAACGTCTACACTTTACGCAAATAGCGGTCAAAACTACTTCCAGTCTTCCTGTCTACGATCAACGTGGATTCTACAAGTTGGCCAATTTCGGTCAATAAATGCTGAATCTTGCCCAAACTGCTGTTTTCTGCCGAATCACCGTCAACTCGTTCCGGTG
>JAKSCP010000197.1 GCA_022360535.1 Pseudomonadales bacterium
ATTATATTGCAATACCCAAAGCCAACGGCTACCAATCCCTGCACACCGTCCTGTTCGGTATGCACGGTGTGCCCATCGAAATCCAAATTCGCACCGAAGAAATGGAAGCCATGGCCAATAATGGTATTGCCGCGCATTGGTTATATAAATCCAGTGAAGACCTGCCCACCAACGCTCACTTAAGGGCAAGAGAATGGGTGAGTGGTTTACTGGAGATGCAGAAACATGCGGGTAACTCCTTAGAGTTTATTGAGCACGTCAAGATCGATCTGTTTCCCGATGAGATTTACGTATTCACGCCGAAGGGAACCATCCTGGAACTACCTACCGGTTCCACTGCAGTGGACTTTGCCTATGCCGTGCACACTGACGTGGGCAACTCCTGTGTCGCTTGCCGAATAAATCGTCGCCTTGCACCACTAAGTGAACCACTGCAAAGTGGTCAAACTGTCGAGATTATTACCGCGCCCGGCACTCAACCCAATCCTGCCTGGTTGAGTTTTGTCTCTACGGGTAAGGCTCGTAGCAATATCCGTCACTATCTGAAGAATCAGAAACACTCGGAGTCCGTGGCCCTTGGCCGCAGATTACTGAACAAGGCCCTGGCCAGTTTTGGCAGCCAGCTGGATGAAGTCCCTCGAGACAATATCGATGCAGTCCTGGCGCAAACCAATCTCAATTCTGTTGATCAGCTGTTGGAAGATATCGGACTGGGCAATCGTATGTCCTACATGATTGCACAGCGCCTGGCGGCTCATACCAAAGAAGCGGAAGAAGAATCAGAAGCGGCAACTGAACAGGGAACGCTTGCTATACGCGGTTCAGAGGGCATGGTGATGAACTATGCCAAGTGTTGCCATCCCATCCCAGGCGACCCAATCGTCGGCCATATCAGCTCTGGTAGAGGTATGGTGGTGCATACTGATGACTGTAAGAATGTTGCAGAAATCCGTGACAACCCTGAAAAGTGTGTGTCGGTGAGTTGGGACCCAGACGTTGAAGGTGAATTCACTGTTGAGCTAAGAGTGGAATTGGAAAACCAACGGGGCATCATCGCGACCCTGGCCACCACCATCACTGGGGCCGATGCCAATATCGAAAAAATCAGTACGGTTGAACGGGATGCCAGATTCAGTATTGTGAACCTGCTCATTAACGTGAAGAACCGTGTACATCTTGCGCGAGTAATGAGGCGCGTTCGTTCAATCAAGCCTGTAAGTAAAGTCACTCGCGTACAGAGTCGTGCCTCCGCACGCAAGACGATTAAACGAACTTTGGGGAGTCCCAGTTAATGAGCGATCTCGAAACCATACATACCGATTCGGCCCCTGCCGCTATTGGCCCCTACTCACAAGCAGTCAAGGCCGGCGACACCGTGTTCTGCTCTGGTCAGATTCCTTTAAACCCTGAAACCATGGAAGTTGTTGAGGGCGGAATTGAGGTTCAGACCCGGCAAGTCTTCGACAACCTGAAGGCAGTTGCCGAAGCGGCAGGTTCTTCATTGGATCGAGCTATCAAGCTGACCATATTCCTCACCGATCTCGGTGAATTCGCCACGGTAAACGAGATCATGGCTCAGTACTTCAATGAGCCTTACCCTGCCCGGGCCACTATCGAAGTCTCCGCACTACCGAAAGGCGTCGCTGTTGAAGTGGAAGCGATTCTGGCTGCATAGCAAACAGCTCCTGATTTCTCGCCAATTATCGGCAATGAGAAAGTCAGGGATCAGATATTCCCGGCGCTGGAATGCACCTATACTGAAATCACTCTAAACTAACTGCAAGGGTCGGCGATCCCGCGTCGGACCTCCTGGCAGTGAGCACTGGATGGCTGCGCTAAACCTTGAACAACTTTCCCTGACGCGACTCAAAGGCGTTGGGCCCGCGCTGGAAGAAAAGTTTCGGCAGTTAGGTATCCATAATGTGCAGGACCTGCTGTTCCATCTCCCCTTGCGTTACGAAGATAGAACCAAGATTCATCCTATTCGCTCCGCCAGAGTTGGCAATGTAGTACAGCTGCAGGGTGAAGTCGTGAGCAATGCCATTCAGTTTGGCCGGCGGCGTTCTCTGCACTGTGTGCTGTCCGATGGCAGTGGCTTAATCAGCCTGCGCTTCTTTCATTTTAGTGCAGCGCAGAAAAACTCATTGGCTCCCGGTACACAAATCCGCTGTTATGGCGAAGTCAGGCGTGGCCGTAGTGGTATGGAAATTTATCATCCGGAATACAAAGTCTTGCGAGCGGATCAGGAAGAACCGATTGCCGATCAGCTCACAGCGATTTACCCAACCACGGAAGGGCTGCAACAGGGCAGGTTACGCAATGTCATCAACCAGGCTCTGGATCTATTGGATAACTCCGAAGAACTGGTCGATTATTTACCCGCTGCGGTGATCAAGAAATTTTCCCTGCCGCCTCTTACCGAATCCATAAAACTCATTCATCGACCTCCAATCGATGCACCCTTAAGCTGGGTTGAGGCTGGCAGCAACCCTGGCCAGCAACGACTGGCGTTTGAGGAACTGCTTTCCCATCGACTTTGCATGCGTCGTTTTAAACGTTTCAACGAACAGCAGGTCGCACCAGCTTTGACTGACACAACAGAGCTGACAGCACAGTTTCTGTCTTCGTTACAGTTCGAATTGACAGGGGCACAACAACGCGCCTACTCCGAGATTGCGCAAGACCTGTCATCGGTGAGCCCGATGTTACGTCTACTGCAGGGCGATGTAGGATCGGGTAAAACTGTCGTGTCAGCACTCGCTGCGTTGAAGGCGATCAGTAACGGTTATCAAGTTGCCCTCATGGCCCCCACCGAGATCCTGGCCGAACAACATTATATGAACTTCATGCAATGGCTCGACCCGTTAGGAATTCGCGTGGGTTGGTTGAGCGGCAAAACCAAAGCCGCAACTCGTAAATCTACTCTGGCAGATTTGGCCAGCGGCACAACCCAGCTCATCATTGGAACCCATGCCCTGTTCCAAGAGAGTGTTGATTACCAAAAACTGGGATTAGTCATTATCGACGAACAGCATCGGTTTGGTGTTCATCAACGCCTCGCTCTGCGCGATAAGGGAGAGGCTGCCAATATTAATCCCCATCAGTTAGTCATGACAGCTACTCCTATTCCAAGAACCTTGGCGATGAGTGCTTACGCGGATTTGGATTGTTCTGTGATTGACGAACTACCACCGGGACGCACACCTGTGAATACCGTCCTTATTTCCAACGAACGCCGCGAAGAAGTAATCAGCCGTATCGAACAGGCCTGCAAAGAAGGTAATCAGGCCTACTGGGTGTGCACACTGATTGAAGAGTCGGAAAGTTTACAGGCGCAAGCCGCTGAAGCGACCGCTCAACAACTCAGTGAACAGCTGCCTGACATCAAGCTTGGCCTGGCACATGGCAGACTCAAGCCGGAACAGAAACAGCTGGTGATGAATGCCTTTAAACAAGGTGATGTGCAACTGTTGGTGGCTACGACTGTCATTGAAGTGGGTGTTGACGTGCCTAACGCAAGCTTGATGGTAATAGAAAACCCGGAAAGACTGGGCATGGCCCAGCTTCATCAGCTACGCGGTCGAGTTGGTCGAGGCGCAATTCAAAGTCACTGCATTCTTCTCTACCAGGTCCCGTTATCCAACAACGGCAAACAACGATTGTCGGTGCTACGAGAGAGTACCGATGGTTTCTACATCGCGGAAAAAGATCTGGAATTGCGGGGTCCGGGACAGGTACTGGGAACTCAACAGACCGGCCTGATGACGTTTAGAGTTGCAGATATCGGGCGGGACGCGATCTTACTGGACGATGTAAAAGTTGCTTCAGAAGAGATCCTGCAAAATGCACCTCAACTAATCGATCCACTCATTGAGCGTTGGATTGGTGATCGCCTAGATTTCATCAACGTCTAGCAATCCGGCGACTTTCCAGCGTTGTGACTTGCAGACAAACCTTTTATGCTACGCGCTCGATAGTCACGTCTATGCTCTTGCCCTATGTCTAAACCGGGAACCCTCTGGTCTGATCTGGAGAAGAAGTTTCGAGCCAGGTTTCCGGAATTTTCAGCGAAGCTTCCTGCCTTCATTGAACTCACACGCTTCGACCGACCAATTGGAATCTTTCTTCTGCTTTGGCCAACCATCGGTGCGCTTTGGATTGCCGCTGAGGGATTTCCTGATTTTGATTTGTTCCTGATCTTTGTGCTGGGCACAACCGTAATGCGTGCAGCAGGCTGCGCCGTTAACGATTTCGCTGACTATAAAATCGATGGCCATGTAAGCCGCACAGAGAAACGTCCGCTGGCACGTGGTGCCTTAACCAGACGAGACGCCTTTGTCTGCTTCCTTTTCTTTTCCACTCTTGGCTTTGTTCTGGTTTTGTTTACCAACACACTGACCATCCAGCTAGCTTTCGGCGCCATCGTCGTTGTCGCTGCTTACCCGTTTATGAAGCGCTTCACCAACTTGCCCCAGGTAGTGCTCGGTGTAGCTTTTTCCTGGGGCATTCTTATGGCTTTCAGTGCCCAAACCGAATCCATACCTTCAGCGGCCTTTTTACTTTTTGTCGCCAATGCTTTGTGGACGGTTGCTTATGACACCGAATATGCCATGGTGGATCGTGAGTTTGATAAAGAAATAGGGGTCAAGTCTACCGCAATACTCTTCGGCGAAGCCGACAAGCTGATGATTGGATCTCTGCAGGCGATGTTCATCATCGCCATGTGGTTGGCAGGCAATCGATTTGAGCTGGCTACGCCGTACTACATCAGTCTGGTAGTTGCCTCCGGATTACTCGCCTACCAACAATTTCTCATCAAAGACCGCACCCCAGGATTCTGCTTCCGCGCCTTCCTAAACAACAACTGGGTAGGCGCAGTAATCTTCATCGGAATTTTTCTTAGCTACCTCTGAGAATCAAGTCGAAGGAAAGCAATGCGAGATTAATGCTCGTAGATGACGAAGTTCAGTGACTCTGAGATTTCAACTGGTGAGTGCCAGGCGAGGCAAAAACACAGGCGAAAACGGAGCGTACACGAACAGTACGTGAGTATTTCGCCTGTGTTTTTAACGAAGCATGGTGCCACCAGGTGAGATCGTTCCCAACTCTATGGCGAGCTTGGAAAGCACATCCAACGAAGGATAGTGCCGCCAGAGACGGCCGTTATCCCGTAAAGGCTTGGATTCCTGTTTGAGCCCTACCCAAAATAAGAGCGTGGATGTCTTGGGTACCCTCGTAGGTATTGACCACTTCCAAATTCTGCGCATGCCGCATCACCGGATACTCATCAGAAATACCATTACCACCCAACATATCCCGCGCCTCGCGAGCGG
>JAKSCP010000094.1 GCA_022360535.1 Pseudomonadales bacterium
ATCACGGCAATGTGACTGTTTTTATTGACTACTAATGACGTAGGGCGGCCAGTTTAGTTACTACCCATGTATTCCAAAAATAGACATACCTTAAATGAAGGAGTAGTATCCGCTTCCATGATTTTCACAAACGGCAATGTTTATTCACTCGATTCGCTTGAACAAGTGGGATCACTGCCGCCCGGAATTTCATGATGCTTTAAATTGAAAAGTTATTCGAAAAACCCCGGTAGCGGCTCGTTACCGGGGTTTTTTCGTTTTGGGCCAACCAAAAAAGGAAATTGACCAATGAATATCAAAGATATTGTAAAAGACCAAACCGCTCGTTTTGTATTTTACAGAGATGAGTGCCTTTTCTACGAAACAGACAACGGTTTCCAGTTTCCCGTGCCTGTTGCGGATGCGGGATCTGCAACTTTTAATTCTGAAGAGCGGGCAATTTTGTTGATGCGTTATATTCGAAAACACATCGTTAAAACCGAATCAGCGAAGATAAAGCAAGAGCAGGATAATGCTCAGGAAAGTGAATCGTGAGACTAATTGGTCGTTATCCGACAAACGGGCCAGAGTACTTTGATCCGCGAACGATGCGAAACAATCAAACTACTCTGGCCCATTTGATTAAGATTCTGACTCCATATGGCAAGGCAGCTTAATCTGAATATGGCAGCCAGGTTCCTCATTCTGCATCAGTCTGATACTGCCGCCATGCGATTTCAGGATACTGTTGACTAACGACAGCCCCATGCCCGTTCCCTTACCCTCCGCCTTGGTCGTGAAGAAGGGTTCAAATATTTTCTCGGCGTCCTCGTCCGGCACACCGGGCCCGTTGTCTTTCACATCCAGCAGCACATGGTGATCATCCGAAGAGGTCGCTGCCGAAATTGCAATGGTTCGCGGGGGTGGGGTGTTTTCCATGGCCTGCTTTGCATTGATAATCAGGTTGGTAATCACCTGTATCAACTGATCTGGCTCACCCAGCACAACAGGTAAGTTCGGCGCTACATCAACACTGATATCTGCGCTCGGCAAATGGATTCCGAAATTGGACACTTCCACCGCCTGCTCAATGCAGTCGCCTATATTGCAGGGAACGCGCTCAGCAGAGCCGGTTCTGGCCATGCTGAGGAAGGACTGTACGATTTTCTTGCAGCGATCCGCAGCCTCTTTAATGTTGTCCAGCCGCTTGCTGAGTTCCGGATCTGTTATCGATCGGGACATCATTTGAGCGTTGCCGATAGCGCTGGTTAGTGGGTTGTTTAGATCGTGTGCGATTCCTGCCATCAGGGATCCGATCATATTGAGCTTCTCGCTGTGGTAGAGCGCCTGTTGTTGTTCCGCAATTTCCTGCTGCATCTGCTTCATATCAGAGATGTCGATGAAACTGATGACTCTGGCCTGTTCACCGCCGAATTCCGTTGTGTGTGCAGACAGCAAGACCGGAAGATCTCTGCCTGAGGAGTTCGAAATCAGCATTTCGGTCAAAGCTATGTCGCCTCTGTCAACCAAGGCGGTGACAACATCACCGGAAGTGCTTGCCTGTTTTAGGTCGAACTTGAAGGTCGCGATATCCAACCCTTCGTCTATCTCCAGCAGTCTCGCCGCCGCTTTACTCACAAAGAGCGGCTGCTGGTCGTTCGCCCTTACCACGATTACTGGAAAAGGCTGGCTGTCCAATACTTCTCGCAGTTGTGCTTCGCTATTCTCCAGATTGATTTCCAGCAGTCTTCGCTTGGTGATGTCTCTGGCTATTGTTACGAAGCCTTCGCCAACAACTGGTTGCACTGTGATGTCGTACCAGCTGCCGTCGTCGAAACGAGCCGTGCGGTTGAAAACCTTGCGATTGCGCACCGCATCTTCCAGCTCGGCATGGCCTGACTGAACTGCGTCGGTTGCTTCTGAGCTGTCTATCCTCGACACACCGGTGGCGATCAGGGTTTCGAACGATTGCTGCCTGATCCAGCTGCGATCTTTTCGCAGCAGCTTTTCATAGCTGGAGTTGGATGCGATCAGTTGATTCTGCTTATCAAACAATGCGAAACCGATGGGCATGGACTGAATCGCGGTCTCCAATCGATGCGTGGCTTTGTGCAGTTGAGTCACTTCTCTGGCGATTGCGATTTGATCGCCGGAACTCAGATATCCGCAACCGACCATGAAACTTCGGTCATCTCTTGTAACGAGGTTAAATTGAGACTCATCCTGCAGCGCGTTTAGCAAGGCCCGCTGGATATCTTCTGCGGATTTTACAGGTTCGCCGTCTATGCTCTGAGAGATGGCGCTAAATCGAGACATCAACTCGCTCTGTGACTTGAATGCCAGCTTGGACCTGCGGGTGCCGAGCGCCTTTGCGAAGGCAGTGTTGCAGGTCAGAAAGTTACCCTTCGAGTCAGATATCATCACCAGATCTGGCATGGCGTCGATAGTATCCTGCAGTACTTCTTTGCTGCGCTGGGTGCTGCGTTCACTGAGTCTGATGGTTTTGGCTGCCAAATCCGATCCGATAATTAGCAGGCCCAATACGCCGATGATGTTCAGGATCGCCGGAAACACAATCAGCTGAGATTCAAGATACAACTGATCAGGCCCAGCCTGACCTGAGATGCCCTGACTGAATGCAAGACTCGCCAGCACTATGCTGCTGAATGCCATGACGCCGCTGACCACGATCATGGCGCGCTCGATCAGCCGTTTTTTACGGGCAGGGTGGTTGAGAATAACAATGGCCCATAGACTGGTAATTGCACCGAACATTGGCAATGTGGCTGTTTGCAATCCTGCAATTGGTACAAAGTAAGTAGACGCAATAATGACGGCGAACGGAATGCCAACGATGCCGGTATATTTATAAAGTGGTAGCTTCGGAAGTTCGGCGCGCTGGCGAAATCCAACAACACCGAACAGAGGTGACATCAGACCGGCCAGATTCAGAGCGACCCAGGAAATGTCCCAGGACAGAATTTCGTACTCTGTCAGTATTTGTATCAACCAGTGAATTGCCGAGGCCAGGTAACAGAACGACCAGGTTAGTGCATGAGGCGTTCGTTCCAGACCGCGCCATGCCAGGAAAAAAAGTGCGCTTAAGGAGATACTGATTAAGAAAAGCGAGTTCAGGCCAGCTAAGTTTTGATCCATGTGCGTTACAACAGCAGGGTAGAGTTCTCAAAGATCGAATATAGAAAGTATCAGCACTATATCTCATCCTGAATTCAATTGAACGCGCTGATTTGTTGGTATTTAGAGCTAGGGACTAATGTGTAAACAAAGTGGTTAACATCTTCAAAAGGGCCGGAGTACTTTGATCTGCAAAGAAATCAAACTACTCTTGTCCCTTTGATTACTCTGACCCGTCTGATTTACATTATCCAATGTCAGCCTGTCAGTACCAGCGGGGAAATGAAATTGGATAGAACAGATGATTGGATATATAAGGTCATCGATTTCATCGAAGACAACATCGCTAATCCAATTTCTCTCGAAGAGCTAGCAGAATTATCGGGATATTCGCTGCGGCACTTTCAGCGCCTGTTTCGACAGAGGACTTCGGAAAACATTGCGGAATATATTCGCGGCAGGCGTCTAACTGTAGCCATGGATGACATTGTGAAGGCTGAGAAAAGTATTATTGATATAGCCTTTGAATATCAGTTTGAATCACAACAGTCTTTTACTCGCGCATTCCAGGCGCGATTTACATTTCCTCCGATTCGTTTCAGAAATCATAACGTTGTCAATCCTCCCAGTAGCAAACGAAAACTAACCGCAGGTTATCTGCGGATGATCGAGAGCGAAGATATCTCTTTGGAGCCTGAAATAATTCACCTGGATGAAATGACCTTCGTCGGCATGCGTGCGGTACTTGATGTTAATAGTTACGGTGACTCTGAGGTGATCGGTAGTGTGAGTCGCCTCGTCAATGAGTTTCGGCGGCGCAAGAATGAAATAGGTAACATCGTTTCAGAATCACCTGAAAAGGGCGAGCTGATCATGAGCTATCGAGTTCCGAAGTCTGAGCGGGCGCATAATGATGGCATCGTATTTCTGGCGGCTGCACAGGTCGAAGCTGGATATGAAATTCCGCAGGACATGATTCGCATAGAAACGCCAGCTAGCAAATTTGCAAAATTCGAATTTCAAGGGGGGTTCGAGATATATCCACATGCAGGGAACTACATCACCGGATGCTGGTTCCCACGCTCCAAGTACTGGATTGGCAACGCTCCAGTTCTGAGCTATATACAGGCAAATCCTGCCAATTCAGACGCATACATGTTTAAAAGTATCCTTCCTCTGCGTCCACGTCATCCAAGACTCGTTGATCTTTGGTGGCATTAGGTCTCAATGACTTAGTTGCTTTTTGTCATATACGGTCAAAACCACACATCTCCTTTCTGCTAATTTCCACCTCGAGTTCACTTGATAGGTGTCCAACGACTGGAGAAGTTCAACCGCGTCTATGTGGTTTCATTGAGCGGCAGTAAATCGCTGAATAGCTCTCTTATCGCGGTTAAGTATTCGGAGAATGTGCAACATGAAACCTGCGGCAATCTTTAGAGTTGTATTGATGTGTACTATTTGCAGCAATATTTTGATGGCGTGTTCCAGCCAGACAAGGCTTGAGAACGATGTTATTTCGCAAATCATTGAACAAGGGCCTACTGACCTGGTTAAGGGTCGGACTGGCTTTGCGCAGAATGGTGAAATATCAATTTGGTATGAAGTGCGCATGCCCGAGTCTACTCCCCGCGGGACAGTTGTATTGGTTATGGGGGTAGGTCAGACCTCTATGCTATGGCCACAGTATTTTCTTGATTCGCTTACCAGTGAGGGTTATCGCGTCATAAGGTTTGATAATCGGGAAACGGGACTGACAACCTGGACCGATAACGCCAATAGGCTTAAACCTTATTCGTTGGCCGACATGGGTGACGATGCAATTGCTATCCTGGATAAAGAAGGGATCGATAGCGCGCATGTCATCGGTATTTCAATGGGGGGTGTTATTGCGCAACAAATTGCAGTGCGCCATCCAGCAAGGGTTTCTTCATTCACATCGATGATGTCAATGCCTGTTCTCGCGCTTCCTCCCACTGGACTACTATTGAAAATGATGTGGCCGACTTTGCTCTATGGCTGGCAGAAAAGTGAGCGAAGTCAGATCAAATACGACATTGCAGTGCATTCAATAATTAAAGGTAAAGCTGATTATCCGGTACCCGTCGAGCGACATGCCAACCGTGTTCTATATGAGATGCGCTATCGCAACGGCCGAAATCCCGATGCTGTGACAAACCAGGGCGCAGCGTTAGAACAAGAAGCGTTAAATCCGATAGATCTAACCCAGATTAATTCTCCTACGTTGATTATTCATGGCAAACAAGATCCCGTTATTCCATTCGATGTCGGTGGTCCAGCCTTGGCAAACCTCATTCCCCATGCCAGGACTCTATGGATCGAGAATATGGGGCATTCGTTCTCCGAATCCAATAATGTGCTGATAATTGAAGCTCTAATAAACCTCTTCGAATCGGTTTCAGAATAATCTGACAAAATCTGGACCTCCGTGTGAATAGTTGCGGCAGAATAGTCCGCTGTAGATGTAGTACACTAATAAGCTGGCTAAGAACCTAAACTACAACTCGTGGAGAAAGGATGTGTCCTCTGGAAAGTCGCAAGCTTTTCTAGTTCTCTGGTTAGTTCTTTCTACAGGAGTGAGGGCGGCAGAATTCGATAACGGGATTCCATTGGATCTCGCGAAGGCGCTTATTGAAGTCCCTCACACAGGTGAAGTGCGCTTCTATGATGAACCGCCACCGGCCTTTCCTGAGGTTACAGTGCCCAGCCATTTTTCTTTTGTGGGCGGTATGGAAATGGCAGAGGCCGGACTTGTCCGCATTGTGCTCAAAAGTCAGCATTCACTTAGTGAAGGCTTAGAACTTCTTACTGCCTCTCTGCAAGAGGACGGATATGTCTTAGTGCCGAAAATGCCAGCACGTCAACGGGGATTTATCTCCGATGCCTCTGAGACGATGATTCAAAACCTTTGTAATGATGATAAGGGTGCGCTGACGATACGGGCACTGAGTAGGGGAGGCCCAGATGTTTTCTATTCAATCAGTGGCAGTCGAACGACGGTTGATGCATCAGGAAACACCTGTGGTGATCGAGTCAGGAGGAGAAATGAATTTGTTGACTCCATGAACCAGAGAAGGAACTCGGGGATTCGAGCCGAATTGCCCATAATGTCAATGCCTCTGGAGGAGGGCTCCGCATCCACCGGAGTGATTGTTGGCACCAGATCCAGTGGCGGTGATGACTACTACGAGATCTCCAGCCAACTAAAATCAGGCCAGTCAGCTTCCCACATCCACAACCACATCACAGATCAACTTATTGATCAGGGATGGGAACAGGTTCAGGAACTGAGTGAGCAGGAAAGCAATTGGCGGACTACTGTTGAGAGTCGATTGGTGTTCGGTGAACTTGTCATCAGGAAAGTAGACGAAGAAACACTGAATCTGTATTTCAGAATTAGCAACAATGACGGACTTATAATCGAGGAAAGCAGACTAAGGTATTCACCCCGCAGAATTTAGCTAAAGGAAACAAAGGACTCTCATAAAGTAATAAATTAGTATCAGTTCCTGTGTTAAGAGCTGGTTGGCTAACACCAAATCTCTTGTAATTCTGACTTCAAAAACCGTTCCTCTGTCATGTTTTGTTATCTTATGATGTCCCCCAATTGCTTAGTGCCGCTAGAAATATGATGAATACAGGCGTGTTAAGGAGGTTTGTCTGTGAAATTGAATGAATTCAGCAAATCGATCGCCAAGGAAATGGACGATCAAGGTCTCTCGGAAATTATCGGGGGAAGTGGTAACACAGTTGCTGGCTGTGAGGACCTATTTACTGCAGTCCAGCATCTCGCGCTTGTTAATCCCGATATGAAAGTTTTGGATTTTGGTTCAGGGTGTGGAAGATTAGCAGTGCCAATGATGCAATTTCTTTCTGAGCAAGGCGCTTTTGTTGGCGTGGACATCATTCCAAAATTAGTGGCTTTTACCAATGAAAAAATTGCATCCCAATATGAAAACTGCAGTTTCTATTTAAGTGGTGATAAGAATAAGCTCTACGACAAATTCATGGACGTGCAAAATCAAGATCTGGTTCCGGTCAAACAGCTCGATGAGTTTGCTAAAAGCAGTTTCGATATTATTTCCGCATTTAGCGTGTTCACCCATCTTACGAATGAAGAAGCGAGTGAGTACTTAAAGAAATTTCGATCCTTAATTAAACCGACCGGAAAAATCATCATTAGTTGTTTTTTGATCAACCACTCTTCAAGGGATTATCTGAGGGCAGGGAAGTCCACTATCCCTTTCTCTGATGATGTGTTCAAAAGCAAAGATGTCTATTACTACGCTCACGACGGGGAACTTACGGCCGTTGGATACGAAGAAGAGAATTTTCAGAACATTGCTTTCGAAGCGGGGTTAGAGCCATTTGTGACATACCACGGGCACTGGTGCGGAAGACCGATACGCCATTTTTACCAGGATATTGTCGTCTTATCTCCGAGTCCTGAATTGCCGGAGAGTTTTGACTGCGACACCTATTTGAAATTGAATCCGGATATTGTTG
>JAKSCP010000152.1 GCA_022360535.1 Pseudomonadales bacterium
AGCACAAATGAACAAATTACGTGGGACACTAATCGGATATTCGACATCCCAGCAACGCTTAAAAGACATTGATTGAAAGAGGAATTTAGAGATGGCAACACTCACAGGTACTCACACCGCAACATCAGGTTTGCCTCGTTTCCTGACGAACAAAATGTTTGCCATAAACAGCTTCTTGCTGTCAGTGTGGATATTCTCCATTCCTTTCGTGGAACATGCCATTAGCGCCGGACTTGGCTTTATGGTGGCCGGAGAATCAAGCCACCCTGCACTGAACATCGCCCGAGAGGGTCACCTGCCAATCGCAATCTACGCGCTTGCTGCCCATATGGTTGCAGGTGGAATAGTCAACTTTATCGCGCCATTACAAGTGCATCTTGGTCTAACGCAACGCAGCAAAGTCTGGCACCGCAGACTGGGTATTACGGTCCTCGTTGTAGCCGTCACCGGAGCGATGGTTGGCACTACCTTCTATGCTTTGTATCCGGCAATTGAGGGTACGCGACTGATGCGATCTCCCGCAAACCTGCAGGCTGGCTCTTTGTATGGTGTCGCAATGTTTTTCATTGCTTTCAAAGTAATCCAGACCCTTATCAGAAGGGACATGAAGCAGCACAAAATCTGGGCGATCAGCATGGCCGCTATGGCGGTGGGCTCCTACATAAACCGGGTGAACGATGGATGGGTCAACCTCGCAACCTCAACCTTTGAGTTAAGCCGCCCCGAGATTTATACGCTCAGTGTGGTAAATGCCTGGGCTTTCTGGTTAGCACCTTTGTTGATGATTCATGGATTTTTCGCTCTGCAGAAGCGTGGAGCATTCAAGAAACTACCTGCGTATGCGCCTTTCGTGACGTCAATGGTCGGCATTGCCTATTTTGGAATTGGCACATACCACTATCTTGCTCCACAGATATTCGGGTAGCGGAAGACGAGCGCAGAACTACAGGGCATGATTGTACCCAGCATATTGGAACAATCTCTCACTGATGGGCTTTCTCTACGAGTAAGCCCTTTTTTTTCACTGAAGAAAATACTTCCTGCTTGAAAAATCAGCTAAACCCCAGGCAGCATTGACTCAGAATCCACAATGTTCACTGGATAGAAACTATGAATCTCGCCAGCATCAGAATTTCAACAACACCCAGCTGTACCCTTCTCCTGTTTTTCGTTCTCAGCATCGGTTCTGCAAGCGCGCAGAATAACGACTACCAGACACCAAGAACGGTCGATGGCGCTCCAGATCTGCAAGGCATGTGGACAAATAATACGATCACGCCACTGTCAAGGCCGCCTGAATTCGGCAACAAGTTAGTGTTGACCGCAGAAGAAGCTTTCGAATTAGAGAAACGTGTCGCGGACTATACCGCTGAGCAAGACCTACCCAGCGACCCTGACCGTAGCGCTCCGACAAAAAGCAGAATCGAACTGGCAGATAGCTATAACAATTTCTGGTTTGACGATGGCACACAGGTTGCCCGATACAACGGTGAATTCAGGAGTTCTCTTATCATCGATCCTGAAAATGGGCGCATCCCCGAATATACCGATGCGGCAGAAGAACGCATCAGGCTGGCCCAGCAAGCGAGGGAAGAGAAAGGAGCTTATGCCGGGCCTGAGTCCAGACCCCTGGCCGAACGCTGCTTGCTGTCATTCAGTTCCAGTGGCGGCCCCCCAATGTTGCCAATTCTCTACAATAACAATTACCAAATCGTACAGTCGCCTGGGTACGTCATGATTCTGGTGGAAATGGTACATGATGCACGAATAATCAGAATCGATGATGAGCCATTGCCTGATTCACATAAGCGTTGGCTTGGAGATTCTATCGGCCATTGGGAAGGAGATACCCTGGTGGTCGAAACAAAGAACTTCAATCCCAACCAACGTTTCCGTAATTCTTCGGACAACATGCAAATCACGGAATGGTTCACTCGCGTCAGTGAGAATGTAATCAATTACAAATTCACGGTCAGCGACCCCGAGACTTTCCTACAGGATTGGTCTGCGGAAATTCCAATGAACCGGACGAATGACCGTCTATATGAATATGCCTGCCACGAAGGTAACTATTCATTACCGGGTGTGCTTGCCGGAGCGCGCCTGGACGAAAGCCAGGCGGAAAGATAAAGGATTTACATGCGAGGGTTGAAACAAGTTGAGAGGATGACGACCAATAGGATGGCCCTTATTATCGATCGCCATCCTCTCGCATGCGCAAATCAACCTTAATCTGAGGGGTCGCTCTACAGTCAAGCGATTTCGATGGCTCAAATTTGTCAATTCAGGAAATTTGGCAGCTTGTAACCGGAAGTAACATAACGCAAAAATCTATTGACTGTGTGGGTAACCCTACAGTGTATTTTTTCCGAATACTTGTAATAAGTCGCGCTCAAACACAACACGAGTTCTACTGCGGAGGTACAGATAATGTTTAATCGACGTTCAATTATTTCGACAGCAGCCTTTGGTGCTGCGGTCTTATCGACTTCGCTGTTGACGCCAGCTCAGGCACAAGTAGAAGAAGTCACCTTTCACAAGGACATTGTCCCCATCCTGCAGCGCAGCTGCCAGAACTGTCACCGGGAAGGTGGCGGCGGGCCAATGCCTCTGGTGACTTACAATGAAGTTACACCCTTCGCCGGACTTATCGAATACAAAACTGGCATCAGAGACAGAGCCGGTGCAATGCCCCCCTGGTATATGGAAAAAAATATTGGGATTCAAGATTACAAGGATGATATTTCGCTAAGCGATGAGGAGATTGCAAAGATTTCTTATTGGGCACGGAATGGAACCCCCGAGGGTGACCCGGCTGACGCCCCTGCCCCATTGGTTTTTGATGATTCGATCAAGTGGCGCCTGGGAGAACCTGATCTCATTTTGAAATCAGAAGAAATTACCAAGTTGGCAGGGACGCCAGACTGGTGGGGTGAAATACCTTACATCCCGACCGGGCTCACCGAAGACCGTTACGTTAAATCACTGGAAGTGATCGAAGTAAACGATGTTGATCCTGCCGTCGCTTCCCGAACAGTTGGTGGACGGTATATCGTCCACCACATGCTTTGGGGCACAGGATCACTGGATGAGAACGGAAACCTGCAACGGGCCCTCGCACTGCCCTGGCCGATCCATGAGGTTGGGAGAAATGGCGATATCTTTGACGAAGATGGCGCTCGCTTACTGAAAGCAGGCTCAGTGATCTATTCAGATTCTGTTCACTTACATGCCGCAGCAACCGACGCGACAGCCCACCTTGAGTTTGGATTTACGTTTCAACCCAAAGACTATGAGCCGAGATATCAAAATTCATTCATTCCCGTAGGTAATGGCGTAGACATCAGCATTGTCCCCAACAAGGACAAGCAAGAACTGCATGCCTACGAGATATTGCGTCAGCACACCAAAATCATTTCCTTTGAGCCGCACTTGCATGCGCCTGGTGAACGTATGTGCCTTGAAGCAATTTGGGGTAGTCAGGTAGAAACGCTGGCCTGTGTTGGCTACGACCATAATTGGGTTCGAACCTACCAGTTCGAAGACCACGCAGCCCCTCTGCTGCCGGAGGGTACAATTCTTCACGTGACAGGTTATGCCAACAACACCGAAAGCAATACCAACATTCCTGATCCTCGAAACTGGCAAGGATCAGGAAACAGTTCAATTCAGAACATGTTTATCGATCTGGGTCTTAAGCTTGCGCTCACCGAGGATCAGTTCTTTGAAGCGATGGAAGAACGACGCGAAGTACTAAACCTCGGACCGAACGATCATGTAATCGGCTGCCCACTGTGCACGGTGCCTTTAGTGGCACCTGTAGAAGGGGATGACTAAAGAGATCTAAGATTTTCACTGATTGTTGGATGTAGTAGCTAAGTATGAAAACACGATACATATTTTCTCCACCGCGAATGGGGATTACTCTGATAAGTGCATTTGCGTTACTTATTGCCCAAATTTCACTGGCGCAATCAAGTTTCACAAGCGATCAACCTGTCTATCCGGCATTTGAAGGATGGCGGCAAAACCCGGATGGAACCTTCAATTTCATTTTCGGCTACATGAATGAGAACTGGGAACAAACACCTGTCGTGCCAGTGGGAGAGAATAATTTTCTCGCGCCAGGAGAGGCAGATCGAGGTCAACCGACTCATTTCTATCCGCGCCGAAATCGATTCGTCTTCCAGGTAACAGTGCCTGCAGACTGGGGTGACCGTGAGCTGATCTGGACGCTCAATGTTAACGGCCAGGAGCATAAAGCCCATGCCACCCTAAGCACGGCGTATGTTCTGGACAACGTCGCAATTGCCTCAGAAACGGGCTCTCTCGGTATTGGTACAAGCAGCCCAGAGTCTCGGGCGAATGAACCGCCCGTTCTTACCGTACTTGGAGACAGGGTGCGAACTGCACGGGTTGGCGAGTCTATTTCCATCAGGAGCCGGGTTGAAGATGATGGCATTCCCAGAGTACGACCCGTGCGACCGATGAGTGAAGAGGAACTGAGAAAGCGCATGCTCACTCCGGTTTCCAAGCCAGCAGTCGGTAAAATTAATGGCCTGCATCTGGGATGGCATGTCTTCCGCGGTGCCAGTGACAACGTTAGCTTTGACCCGCCGCAACCAAAGGTCTGGGAAGATACTCGTTTTGGAGCGAACTCTCCGTGGGCCGTCTTCTGGACCCCACCAGAGATACCAGAAGACGGTATCGTGGAAGTTACCGCCACTTTCGACGCACCAGGCACCTACGTGCTTTGGGGCCGAGCTGACGACGGTGGGCTGTTTCATGACGGGTACATAACAGTGGAAGTAAGCCCCTGATCCACATCCACGCTCTCCCCCTCTCTTCCGTTAAGGCTCAAGACCCATATCGAGGCGGCAGCTGGCTGTCGGCCAGGACATCCTTCGCATCAAAAAGAGCACAGAATAACTACAATCTGTGGGGTAACCCAACAGTTTAGTTCGATCGTTCTAAAACTTTTCCTCGGGATACACAAGTCCATTCCTGAAAGCCTAATCACCAACCCACTTCTACTTAAGTATCTCCCCAAAAAACTTCCTAGAAAAAGCTTTACTGTAGGGTATTCCCCACAGATTAGGATCAACGTCGATGGAAGTAGCTAAACCCTTGGGTTTTTACTTCTGTAATAAAAATTAAAGCTCTCATTAATGAGTGGAGTTCCTTCAAGGGAGAAACCATGAGAATTAGAAATATAAAAAGTCGAAGAAGAGCACTTTTTCTAGGCGTATTGATGGCAAATATGGCATCAGTCACGTTTGCTCAGCAAGAAAACAGTGTTGAAGAAGTTGTCGTAACCGGCTCTTACATTCGTGGGTCTGCACTAGACGCCCCTTCCCCAGTTCAGGTTATTGATAGAGCCTCTATCGAAGCTCAAGGTGCGTCCACTGTATGGGACTTGATCCGAAACCTCGATATCAACCAGGGGTCTGCCACCAATGTCAATGGATCAGCTGGCGATTCCGCGGGTATCAGCGGTTCAGCTCAGGTGAATCTGAGAAACCTTGGCGGCAATTCCACACTTACTCTGATTAACGGCAAACGAGTCACACCCTCTGCGGTGTTAACGATAGCCGGGCAGGAATTCGTAGACCTTAATGATATACCGGTCACTATGACCGAACGCATCGAAATCCTCACCGACGGTGGCTCCGCGCTGTACGGATCTGATGCTGTGGCTGGTGTGGTTAATGTCATCATGCGGACCGAGTTTGAAGGCCTGGAACTCTACGGAGAAACACAAGGCATTGCGGAAGAAGGTGGCACCTACGAGGAAACCCTCTCGGCTATTTGGGGCTGGGAAAGCAGTGACGGCCGCACTAACTTCGTGATATCGGGAGAATACTTCGAGCGCGACCCTGTTGGAATCGAACATGGCAACACTTACGATCCAAATCGCTGGGATTTTGTAGATGAAGTCGGGTTTGCGACTGCGCCTTTCGGTCCCGGCATAAACCCAATCTATGTAAACCAGGAACTGACAGATCTGAGGCATGCAGAAAGAGCCTCTATTGGTCTGGCCCCCACCGGTACGGAATATACGGACCCTTTATGCGGAACAGTCCCCGGAACATTCACCGACACTCGGTTTGACGACTTTGGAAATCCCGAAAGTCAGTGTATGGAAGATATCACTGATCTAAACTTTCTCGCGCAAGGGCAGGAGCGTAAGGCCGCCGCAATTTCTTTCGAGCATGATTTCAACGATCGGACAGAATTCTATTCGTTCG